>NZ_AJQF01000188.1:0-30309 GCF_000261705.1 Bradyrhizobium genomosp. III
GGCCAAGGAATCGACATTCCTCAACACCGTGCGCAACCGCTCGACCCGTTCGCTCTCGACGGGTGAGCGCGAGCAGATTGCCGAACTCGCCGCGACCAAGCCGAAGATCGATCTGGAAATCCAGTTCGACTACAACTCGGCCGACATCGCCAAGACCTCGGTGCCCTCGGTGCAGGCGCTCGGCAAGGCGCTGTCCGATCCGGCGCTGAAGGGCTCGACCTTCGTGGTCGCCGGCCACACCGACGCGGTCGGTGGTGAAGAGTACAATCAAGGCCTCTCCGAGCGCCGCGCCGACACCATCAAGAAGTACCTGGTGCAGAACTACGGCCTGAACGGCACCGATCTCGTCACCGTCGGCTACGGCAAGACCAAGCTGAAGGATGCCGCCCACGGCGCCGACCCGGTCAACCGCCGCGTCCAGGTCGTGAACATGGACACCAAGACCGCGTCGAAATGATCTCGATTTGATCGCGACAGAAGGCTCGCCGCCTGCCGCCCCGGCAGGCGGCGATGTCATATCCAGCTCTGGAACAGCATCAGCCGGCCAAAACTCCGCATCGACGTGCCGATGAAGGCCGCAGAGATGGGCAGCATGACCGCAAAGCCGATCGCGGCGACACCGACATAGGCCCACAGCAGCCAGCGCGGCAGGCCGTCCCGGCGCAACACATAGACCAGCGCGAGCGACGCCGCGGTGGCGGCCGGCAGATAGTAGTAGATGAACCCGAGCGTGCGCGGCAGCAATGCCCAGGCGAGCCAGGGACCGAAATAGAACGCCGCGATCAGGAACGCATCCCAGCGGCGCAGCACGATGAAATCGCGCAGCACGAGCGCGAGTGCGAGCAGAGCCGGCCACAACACCAGCGGATTGCCGAGGAAGACGATTGCGGAGACGTTGTCCTCCGCGCTCTTGTCGAACAGGAACCACACCGGGCGCGCGAGCAGCGGCCAGGATGGCCACGCGCTCATATAAGTGTGTCCGGCGATCGCGGTCGTGGTGTTGTCGGCGAAGATCCGGCGCTGCGCCTCGATCAGATCCGGCAACGACACGCCGTAGAGCGGAACGAAAGCCGCAAGATACGTCATCGCCGGGAGGATGGCGAAGCAGAGCGCGACATGATGCAGCCTCAGGCCGGGCCAGAGGTCCGGCCGGTACCAGTCGTCCGGCTTCGCGTCGGCGAACAGCGTGCGCCAGCCCTGCATCAGGCGGATCACCGCAACGATGACGATGCAGACGCCGAGTGGAAACAGGCCACTCCATTTGCAGGAAGCGGCCAGGCCGAACAGGCTGCCGGCGAGCGCGAACAGCGCCTGCGGCCGCTCCCGTCGAAAACCATGCATGAAGGCGGCGGTCGCGAGCAGACCGAAGCCGAGCGCAAAGATGTCGAGCATGGCGATGCGCGCCTGCACGTAGAGCATCTGGTTCAAGGCGGCGATCAGCGCCGCGGCGATCGCCGGCCCTTGCGCGGAGAACAGCGCGAGCCCGCACAGATAGATCGCGACGATCGCCAATGCGCCGAACAATGTTGCGGGATAACGCCAGCCGAGCGCGTTGTCGCCGAAGGCCGCGATCGACGCCGCGATCAGCTCCTTGGCCAGCGGCGGATGCATCGGATTGAGCATCGGCTGCGACATCGCCGGGGCCAGCATCTGCCGCGCCGCCGGCACGTAGTGCACCTCGTCAAAGACGAACTTCTCCGGCGTCGCGAGGCCGATCAGCAGCGCGAGATGGGCAGCTAGGAAAATAGCGACAGCTACCACTGCGCTTCGCGACAATCTCGGAACTGCGGACCGTTCAAGCAGCTGCTGTGGGGATGTTTTGCGTGGCAAATTTGCGTCACCGCGGACAAAAATAGAGATCGCTGCTTTCATTGAACGCATTCCCCCGCGGCTGTCACTAAGCATAACGCACGTACCGCTCCGCTTGTGATAATTTCGCCACATCAGAAGCGCGCGCGATCCGGTACGATCAGGGACACATCGATCGGTTGCGAAATGAATTTCCGTTTCTGGCTTTTCCCTATCCTGTCGTCGGCCGCATTGTGCGCGGCGCCTGCTGCGCAGGCGCAGACGCGCGTCGGCGAAGCGGTCGTGATCCAGAACGAAGTGGTGCGCGTGGCCGCGGCCACCACGCCGATCAGTGTCGGCGACAGCATGCTGCGCGACGAGACCGTGCGCACCGGCGTCGACAGTGCCGCGCGCTTCGTGATGGCCGACAGCACCAATCTGTCGCTCGGCCCCGGCGCCACGCTCAAGCTCGACCGCACCGTCTTCAACGACGAGCACAGCTATCGTGACGTCGCGATCCGCATGACCACCGGCGCATTCCGTTTCGTTACCGGACATTCCGAGAAGACCGCCTACAAGATCACGACGCCGCTTGCGACCATCGGTGTGCGCGGCACCACGCTCGACATCCTCTCGCAGCGCGGACGCTCCGTCGTGGTGCTTCAGGACGGCGCGGCGAGCGTCTGCACGACGAGCTCACAATGCGTGCAGCTCACCCAGCCGGGCGACACCGCAATCATAACATCAACCGGCGGCAAGGTCTCGATCACCAAGACCAACACGCCGCCCTGGACCTTCGCCGCCAACTGCGCCGCAAGTGCCGGCCTGTGCGCGGTGAACCAATATGCCGGCGCCTCGCCGACCATCACGCCGGCCGTCCAGGACGACGGCATGCTGTGCGGGCGCTGACGATGGCGAAATTCAACTTTCGGCTCTTCGCCCTCACCGGCCTGCTGACCGCGGCCGCTGCGCTGGCGTTTGTCGCGCTCGACATTCGTCCCGCCGCAGCTCAAGCGACCTGCGAAATCGGATGCGGCGAGCCGACGCCCTACCCGACCTATTCACCATCTCCGACGCCGACATATTCTCCGTCGCCCTCACCCACCCCTTCGCCGAGCCCCTATCCTTCCCCGTCGCCGAGTCCATATCCGTCGCCGAGCCCGACACCGACCGGGGCCGATTCCAGCGGCAATTCGATCGGCGGCCTCGCGGGCCAGCGCTTCAACCAGATGATCACCAACCGGGTGCTCGGCACGGTCCTGCTCGGCGTCAACGAGCAGGTCAATTGCAGCGACTGCATCAGCGCGTTCGGCTCGGCCGGCTCGTTCTCGGCCGGCATCCACGGCCGCAAGGAGCTCACCAACAATCTGTCGCTGCTCGCCGGCATCGCCTACACGCACTACAACGAGGGGGGCTACAAGATCACCGGCGCGCCGATCGGCGCCTTTGCCCTCCGCTACGACTTCACCGACTGGGGATCGTCACGTCCGTTCTTCGACGTCGGAACGATCCTGACGCCGTGGGAGAAGGCGCGCTACACCCGCAGCTACAATACCAGCCTCGGTCCTGTGAGCGTGACGAGCTCGACCAACGCTTCGAACTATGCGGTCTACGGCCGCGCCGGCTGGATGAGCCGCGTCTCGCCGCGCGACGAGGTCGCAGCTTCGATCGAAGTCTGGCAGCTCTGGCAGCGCGTGTCCGGCTACAGCGACAATGCCGTGGCCTTCAACCCGTTCGACGCCACCATCGCGACCGGCACCGACCGTACCAGCCTGGTCAAGATCGGCGGCCAGTGGACGCATCTGTTCGGCAGCAACGTCGAGACCAACATCAACGGCGGCTGGGTGCAGTCGTTTGCGAGCCACAGCGGCATCGTCGCCACCGTGACCGGCGATGGCGTGGTGGTGCCGACCATGGGCAACCAGGGCTGGTTCGAATATGGCGGGCGGCTCGGCTTCCGCGTGCAGAAGGGCTGGGTCGTGGATCTCTTCGCCAACGGCACGCTCGGCCCGCAGCCCGTCGGCAACACCATCCACGGCGGCGTGGGCTTACGGATAAATTACTGAGGCAGCTTCGTAGGGTGGGCAAAGCGAACGCGTGCCCACCACTTGTCTCCACCGGAGTCGGATCGTGGGCACGGCGCAAGATCGCCTTTGCCCACCTACGGCACCCGTGTCGTCGTCACGCCGCCGACTTGCCCTCGAACGCGCGGCGCAGCACGTCGACATCCAGCTTCACCATCTTCATCATCGCCTGCATCGCGCGCGCGGCCGCTGCCCTGTCCGGGCTCGACAGGAATTCGAACATCACCTTCGGCACCACCTGCCAGGCCACGCCCCAGCGATCCCGGAGCCAGCCGCATTGCTCTTCCTTGCCGCCATGGGCGAGGAACGCATTCCAGACGCTGTCGACCTGGGCCTGATCATCACAATGGATCATCAGCGAAATGGCATGGGTATATTCCATCTTCATCCCGCCGTTGAGCGCGACCAGCGGCTGACCGGCGACCATGAACTCGACGACGAGCACGGAGCCTTCCTTGCCGGAGGGGCCGTCCGAAACATTGCGCTGAACGTGCGTGATCGCCGAGTTCGGCACGAGCGAGACATAGAACTTCGCGGCTTCCTCGGCATCGCCGTTGAACCACATGCAGGGTACGACCTTGGACATCGTGAATGCTCCTCGTTGGTTTAGCGTTCGACGGACTGGGATCAGGCATTCGCCATAACGGGCTGCGGAGGGACAGCCGCCATGTCCAGCCAGTTCACACCCCACATGTGGCCATCCGGATCCTCGAAGCTGCGGCCGTACATGAAGCTGTATTCGTCCTTCGGGCTGGGATCGGCCACCCCGCCTGCCGCCTCTGCCTTGCCGACAATCGCGTCGACCTCGTTGCGGGTGTCGGCGGACAGGCAGAACAGCGCCTGATTCGAGGTCCTGGCATCTGCGATCGGCTTCGGCGTGAACTGGCGGAATTTGTCGTGGGTCGCCAGCATCACGTAGATGGCCTCGGAAAAGACCATGCAGCTCGCCGTGTCGTCGCTGAATTGCGGGTTCCGGGTCGCGCCGACCGCCTCATAGAAGGCGGTCGCACGTTTGAGGTCGGTCACGGGAAGATTGAGGAAAATCATCCTGGGCATCGGAAGCTCCTTGGGCGGGTTCTGCCCAAGGACGGATCGCCAGGGGGCCACCCGACACGGCTTCCGGAAATTTTTTCACCCCCCGGAGACGATCGCGCCTCCCACCGCGGGGCGGTCTTACTTCTTCTCGTTCGGATCCCGGTGGATGGGGTCGACCCACAGCACTGTCTGGGGCTTCTCGACCGGCTCGATGTCGAGGTTGATCGCCACTGCCTCGCCGTCGCTGCGCACCAGCACGCATTCCAGCACCTCGTCGGGGCTGGCGTTGATCTCCTGGTGCGGCACGTAAGGCGGGACGAAGATGAAATCGCCGGGGCCGGCCTCCGCGGTGAATTGCAGGCTCTCGCCCCAGCGCATCCGCGCCTTGCCCTTCACCACGTAGATGACGCTTTCGAGATGGCCGTGATGGTGTGCGCCGGTCTTGGCATCGGGCTTGATGCTGACGGTGCCGGCCCACAATTTCTGGGCGCCGACGCGCGCGAAATTGATCGCGGCCGCGCGGTCCATGCCCGCCGTCGACGGCACGTTGGTATCGAGCTGGTTGCCGGGAATGACGCGCACGCCGTCATGTTTCCAGCGATCGTCGTGATCGTGGTCATGGTGGGAATGCGAATGGTCATGGCCGGTCATGGACTTGCTTTCTGTTGGTTCCGTGCGCGGCAAACTAACCCGAAGCCGCACTCGCGAGCCATACCAAAATCGGAACCCTCGTAGCTGCGGGACGTTGCCTTTGCGAGCAAAATGGAAGGAGAGTCTCATGGGTAGCACGACCGACAAGATCAAGGGTAACGCCAACGAAGCGATCGGCAAGGCCAAGCAGGGCATCGGTGAAGCCACCGGTTCCGAACGCATGAAGGGCGAAGGCGTGGTCCAGGAAGTGAAGGGCAAGGGCCAGCAGGCCATGGGCGATGCCAAGGACGCCGCAAAGGACGCGATCGATCGCGCAGCGGCAGGAGCAAAGCGCGCGACGGAATGACGCGCGGCATCTAAAAGCGAAAAGACCGGCCGAAAGGCCGGTCTTTTTCTTGCCGTCATTCCGGGGCGGCGCGTAGCACCGAGCCCGGAATCTCGAGATTCCGGGTCTGGTCCTTTCGGACCATCCCGGAATGACCCGATGCGTCACTTCACCGCGAGCAATTCCACGTCGAACATCAGCGTCGCGTTCGGCGGGATCACGCCGCCGGCGCCGCGGGCACCGTAGCCGAGTTGCGGCGGGATGATCAGCGTGCGCTTGCCGCCGACCTTCATCGAGGCGACGCCCTCGTCCCAGCCGCCGATGACACGGCCCTTGCCGATCGGGAATTCGAACGGCTCCTTGCGATCGACGGAGCTATCGAATTTCTTGCCCTTCTGGCCGTTCTCATAGAGCCAGCCGGTATAGTGCATCACGCAGATCTGGCCGGGCTGCGGCGAGGCACCGGTGCCGACGGTGGAGTCGATGATCTGCAAGCCTGAAGCTGTGGTCATGGTCTTTCCTGCGGTCTGGGCCGAGGCCGTGGTGGAAACGAAATGCGACACGCCTGCGATCACCGTGATCGCGAGTGCCGACATCAGGGTGAGGAGCGCGCGCTGGAAACGCTGCATAAGGCACCTTCCGTTTGAGGCGGAAGGTGTCTAGCGCAACGCGGGTGCGGTTTCCACCCCTCACACCTCGATATTTTCCAGTCGGACCGGGAGCTTGCGGATGCGCTGGCCGGTGGCGTGGTGGATCGCGTTGCAGATCGCGGCATTGGTGCCGACATTGGCGAGCTCGCCGAGGCCCTTCACGCCGACGGGATTGATGCGGTCATCCTGCTCGGAGAGCAAAATGACCTCGACTCCGGCGACGTCCGCATTCACGGGCACGAGGTAGTCGGCAAGATTGTCGTTGACGTAGCGCGCATTGCGCTCGTCGATTTCGGTGGCCTCCAGCAGTGCCGACGACATGCCCCAGATCAGTCCGCCCATCAGCTGGCTGCGCGCCGTGCGCGGATTCATGATCCTGCCCGCCGCAAACGCACCGACGAGGCGAGGACAGCGGATTTCGTGGGTGAAGCGATTGACACGGACCTCGACGAACTCGGCGCCGAATGCGTAGGCGATCTGGTCTTTCATGGCATGACCGCCGACGAGCCGCACCTGCCCGTTGTGCATGGCGCGGAAGGAATCCAGCGGCGCGCCTTCCGGCTTCCACTCGCCATATTCCTCGACGACCCCGACACCGAGCGCATCGAAGGCCTTCTCGATGTCGAGTGGACGATCGCCCTTCGCCGCCTGCGTGGCCGGTGTCTGGCCGAGACCCACGGTCTCCTTGGCCCGGTCGGTCAGGCTTTGAGCCGGCATCGCGGCCTTGAACAGGCGCTGGCGAATCTGGTCGCACACCATCATCACCGCCGAGCAGGTGCTCGCGGTCGAGTTCGAGCCGCCGGCAACCGGCGCCGGTGGCAGATCGCTGTCACCCATGAAGACCGCAACTTTCTCGAGGGGCACGCCGAGGCGCTCGGCCGCGGTCTGGGCGATGACCGTATAGGCACCGGTGCCGATCTCGTGGCCGGCGATCTCGACCCGGGTCCGGCCGTCGCGCTGCAGGCGCACGCGCGCGGCCGACGACCCCATCTGCGTCGGATAGCAGGTCGCGGCACAGCCATAGCCGATCAGCCAGTCGCCGTCCGACATCGATTTCGGCTGCGGCGAGCGCTGCGCCCAGCCGAAGGCCTTGGCGGCCTCGTCGAAGCACGCCATCAGCGAGCGCGAGGTGTAGGGCTTGCCACCGATCGGCTCGTTGGTGGTGTCGTTGATGCGCCGAAGCTCGACCGGATCCATGTTCAGCTTAACCGCGAGCTCGTCCATCGCGCTCTCCAGCGCAAACAGATACGGCACCTCCGGCGGCGAGCGCATGAAGCCCGGCGTGTTGCGGTCGGCACGCACGATCGACACCAGGCTGTCGACGTTCGGGCAGGCATAGAGCCGTGTCGTCGTCTTGGTGCCGCCGACGCAATAGGCATCGGCGCGCGAGGAGACCTCGGCGCCCTCATGCCTCAAAGCCAGCAGCTTGCCGTCCCGGTTTGCGCCAAGCTTGATCTCCTGGCGCGTCTCGGCACGGTGGGTCGTAATGGTGAAACCCTGATCGCGGGTCGGGACCAGCTTGATCGGGCGGCCCAGGCGCTTGGCAATGCCGGCGATGATGGCGGTCCGCGGCGTCATCGAACCGCGCGAACCAAAGCCGCCGCCGACATAGGGATTGACCACGCGCACCTTGTCGGCGTCGATGCCGAGCTGCTCGGCGACGCCGTGCTTCAAGCCATAGACGAATTGACTGCCTTCGTAGATGACGAGATTGTCGCCCATCCAGGCGCAGCTCGTCGAAAACAGCTCCATCGGATTGTGATGCTGCGTCGGCGTGTCGTAGGCGGCGGTGAGCTTGATCTCGGCCGCATCGAATGCCTTGGCGAAATCGCCGACCGCGGGGTCTTCCTTGAACTGCGCGTTCTGGCCCTTTGCGGCAGCCGTGGCTGTTCCCGGCGAATCGAAGCTCGCGCTGGGCGCGGTGGCGGTGTAGCTGACCTTGACACGATTGGCGGCCTCGCGCGCGGCCTCGTAACTCTCCGCAACAACGACAGCGATAATCTGGCCGTCATGGGCGATCTCGGCCGACTTCAGCGGCTGGATCGTCGTTCCGGCATAGCCGCCATTGCTGAAAAG
Source organism: Bradyrhizobium genomosp. III (assembly GCF_000261705.1). Lineage (NCBI taxonomy): Bacteria > Pseudomonadati > Pseudomonadota > Alphaproteobacteria > Hyphomicrobiales > Nitrobacteraceae > Bradyrhizobium > Bradyrhizobium genomosp. III. The sequence continues at coordinate 8,610 of NZ_AJQF01000188.1, forward strand.
CTTCGACTCCCTCAGCTTCGGGGCGTTCTCGTGGGTGACGATCTCGATTACGCCGCGGACACCCTTGGCCTCATCGAGATCGAAACGGTCGATGCGGCCTTTGGCAATCGCACTGGTGACCAGGAATGCATAGGCCGGATTATCCAGCGGCATGTCGGAGGCGTAGGTCGCCCGCCCCGTGACCTTTGCAGCCGCATCATAGCGCGGCACGGGCTGGCCCATATTCGCCTTGGGCGAGGGAGCTGCAGCGGTCATGATCAGATCTCCATCGTTACGGCCTGCTGGAGCGCGCGCGCCACCACGCGCTTGCCGAGCGCGATCTTGAAGCTGTTGTGCCGGCGGCCGCGGGCGTCTGCAAAAGCAGCATCAGCGACGCGTTGCGCCAGAGCTTCGTCGAACTTTTGTCCCTTCAGCAGCGCCTCCGCCTCGCGCGCCCGCCAGGGCATGGTGGCGACGCCGCCGAGCCCGACGCGCGCATCCCGGATCGTGCCCTCTTGCACGTCGAGCGCGATCGCAGCCGAGGACAGTGCGAACTCGTAGGATTGCCGGTCGCGCGCCTTGAGATACACCGAGCGAGGCCAGCGGCCCCGGATCGAAAAGGCCGAAATCAGCTCGCCGGGCTGAAGCGTTGTCTCGATGTCGGGGGAGTTCCCCGGCGCCTTGTGCAGCTCTGCGAACGGCATCGTGCGCGTGCCGGCCCTGCCCGTGATCTCGACCACGGCATCAAGGGCGATCAACGCCTGCGCGAAATCGCCGGGATAGGTCGCAATGCACTGATCTGACGTGCCGAGCACGGCATGCATGCGGTTGACGCCGTCCATGGCGGCGCAGCCTGAGCCGGGATTGCGCTTGTTGCAATTCTCGTAGGAGACGTCGCGGAAATAACTGCAGCGCGTCCGCTGCATCACGTTGCCGCCGAGCGTCGCCATGTTGCGCAACTGGGCGCTGGCGGCGAGCTTCAGGGAATTGGCGATCACCGGATAATTGCGCTGGATCTCGGCATGGGCGGCCACATCGGACATCTTTGCGAGCGCACCGAGCCGCAAGCTGTCGCTGCCGGGCTCGATCGCCGACCAGGCGTGCGCGAACGGATTGATATCGACGATCGCGGCGGGCCGCATCACGTCGAGCTTCATCAGATCGATCAGCGTGGTGCCGCCCGCAAGCGGCTGGGCTGTCGCCTGGGTCAACGGATTGCTGGCTGCCGCCGCGGCAGCGCTCAGCGCCTGCACGGCCATGTCGGGGTCTGTTGCCCGCTGATACGAAAAAGGTCGCATGCGCCTAGCCTTTCATGATCTCGGGCGCGGCCTGCTTCACGGCCGCGACGATGTTGGGATAGGCCGCGCAACGGCAGATGTTGCCGCTCATGTATTCGCGGATGTCGGCTTCGCTCCCGGCATGTCCCTCCTTGACGCAAGCCACGGCGGATATGATCTGGCCAGGCGTGCAATAGCCGCATTGGAACGCATCGTTGTCGACGAAAGCCTGCTGCATCGGGTGCAGGCGATCGTCGGTCGCCAGCCCCTCGATCGTCGTGATCTCCTGCCCTTCCGCCGCGAGCGCGAGCGTCAGGCACGACACCACCCGCCGATCGTCGATCAGCACCGTGCAGGCGCCGCACTGGCCGTGGTCGCAGCCTTTCTTGCTGCCGGTGAGCTTGAGGTGGTCGCGCAGCGCATCGAGCACCGTGGTGCGCGCGTCGATGCGCAGGCGCTTGTCCTTGCCGTTGACCCGCAGCGTGACGTCGACGGGAAGTGAGGGGTCCTGTGCAGCTGGGGCTTTGGCTTCCTCTGTGGCCGCGCGCGCGGTGATCGGGACGAGCGCACTGCCAGCTGCGCCGGCCATGAAGGCGCGCCGATCGAATGCTGATTGTTTGGAACTTGATGTGTCGGACATCGACGCCTCCGCCGCTTATCTGCAAAGCAGCGCACGCCTGCACCGCCCATCGCCCCTTAACCGGAAGCAATGAACTCTGTTCCGCACGAGAAAGGGCGACGCAGCAAATGCCGCGCCGCCCTTCGTCAACTTTTCCTGATCTTGCGCGCGGAACCCCGCGCGGCAGCACTCAATAGCCGAGCGCGCAGCCGTCCTTGCGCGGATCGGAGCCGCCGGTGAGCGTGCCCTTCTCCCAGTCGATCCAGATCGCCTGCGCACCACCGAGCGGGCCGACCACACTGGTGGTCTTGTGGCCGAGCTTCTTCAGGCCCTCGACGATGTCAGTCGGCACGCTGTCCTCGAGCTGATACTGGCCCTCGTAGTGCAGGCCGCGCGGCATGTCGATCGCCTCCTGCACATCGCAGCCATAGTCGAGGATGTTGGTCACGACGCGGGTCTGGCCGACCGGCTGGTACTGCCCGCCCATCACCGCGAACGGCATCACGGAGCGGCCGCCCTTGGTGAGCAGGCTCGGCATGATCGTGTGCAGCGGCCGCTTGCCGCCGGCGATGCAGTTGGGATGGCCGGGCTGGATGCGGAAGCCGCCGGCGCGGTTCTGGAACAGGACGCCGGTCTTGTTCGAGACGATCGCCGAGCCGAAGGAATGCGCGATCGAATTGATGAACGAGCAGACGTTGCGGTCCTTGTCCACGACGGTGATGTAGATCGTCGACGGATTCATCGGCGGTGCGACGTTCGGCAGGTCGAGCATGCCGTCCATGCGGATCTTGGCGATGTGCTCGTCGCAGAATTCCTTGGCGAGGATCCTGGCGACCTCGACCTGCATGTGGTCGGGATCGGCGACGTGCAGCTCGCGGTGCATGTACGCGATGCGCGCGGCCTCAGCTTCGAGATGGAAACGCTCGATGCTGAGCGGCGCGTATTTCGTCAGGTCGAACCGCGACAGGATATTCAGCATCAGCAGCATGGTGAGGCCGGGTCCGTTCGGCGGGCACTGCCAGACGTCGTAGCCCTTGTACACGGTGCCGATCGGCGTCGTCGTCTCGGTGGTGTGCGCGGCGAAATCGTCGAGCGTGTGCAGGCCGCCGATGCCCCTGAGGGTCTCGACCATGTCTTCGGCAATCGGGCCCTTGTAGAAGGCGTCGCGGCCGTCCTTGGCGATCGCGCGCAGGGTCTTGCCGAGCTCGGCCTGGCGGATGACGTCGCCGGCCACCGGCGGCTTGCCGCCCGGCAACAGGTAACGCACTGTGTTGGTACCGCCCTTCAGCTTCTCGAACTGGTTCTTCCAGTCGAAGGCGATGCGGGGGGCGACGACGTAGCCTTCCTCGGCCGCCTTGATCGCGGGCTGGAGCAGCCGGTCGAAGCCGAACTTGCCATGGTCGCGCAAGACGGTCGCGAAGGCATCGACCACGCCGGGGATCGAGACCGCATGCGCCGAGGTCAGCGGCACCGAGTTGATCTTGCGCTCCAGGTACCAGTCGGCGTTCGCCGCCTTCGGGGCACGGCCGGAGCCGTTATAGGCGATGATCTTGCCCTCGCCGCGCGGCTGGATCAGCGCAAAGCAGTCGCCGCCGATGCCGGTCGATTGCGGCTCGATCACGCCAAGCAGGGCCGAACCCGCTACCGCCGCGTCCACCGCGGTGCCCCCTTCGCGCAACACCTCGATCGCGGCGAGCGAGGCCTGCGGATGCGAGGTCGCCACCATCGCGTTGGTGGCGTGGACCGTGGACCTGCCTGGGAAATGAAAGTTTCTCATCGAATTCTTGCTCTCTTGGGCCCGTGGCGCGGATGGCGCGCCATCTCGGAAAAAACCGGGGTTACATGACACATTCCGGCCCGCCGGGGCAATGCTGGCATACCAGGGAAATGGCTGCCATCCGCTGAGCGAATAGACCTTTCGAGGCCGGCGGCCATGCGGGTTTTCCGGACGGCGGCCGCCTGCTAAACGAGCCGCCATGTCTAATCCGGATTCGATCAAGGTCGCCGCCTTCTACCAATTCGCCGCACTCCCGGATTACCGCGAGCTGCGCGAACCCCTGCGCGCGTTCTGCGCCGGCCTTAAGCTGAAGGGCAGCGTGCTGCTGGCGCATGAGGGCATCAACGGCACGCTCGCCGGTGCGCCGGAGGCAATCGACGTCCTTGCCCACGAGCTCGCTCACGGCGACATGTTCGGCGGCAGGCTGAACAATCTCGAATTGAAATTCTCGGCCGCCGAAGCGATGCCGTTCGGGCGGCTCAAGGTGCGGCTGAAGAAGGAGATCGTCACGCTTGGCGATGAGGCTGCCGATCCGACCCGCCAGGTCGGCACCTATGTCGATGCGAGCGAATGGAACGCGCTGATCTCAGCGCCCGATATGCTGCTGCTCGATACCCGCAACGCCTTCGAGGTGGCGATGGGAACGTTCGAAGGCGCCGTCGATCCCGGCATCAGGAGCTTTGGCCAGTTCAAGGATTTTGCCGCCGTCGAGCTTGATCCGGCTAAGCACCGCAGGATCGCGATGTTCTGCACCGGCGGCATCCGCTGCGAAAAGGCGAGCGCGCATCTGCTCGCGCGCGGCTTTGCCGAGGTCTATCACCTCAAGGGCGGCATTCTCAAATATCTGGAAGAGGTGCCGGAGGCGCAGAGCCGCTGGCGCGGCGAATGCTTCGTGTTCGATGAGCGCGTCGCGCTCGGCCATGGCCTGCAAGAATCCGGCCTGCAAGAATCCGGCTTGCAAGAATCCGGTTTGCGCGAACGAAACAAGGATGCGACGCGTGACGAATGAGATCAAGACGCTGAGCGAGCGCATCGACACACTGGAAACGCGCCTCGCCTACCAGGACGACACGATCGAGACGTTGAACCAGACCATCACCGCGCAGTGGAAGCAGATCGATCTGCTGACGCGGAAGATCGCAGAACTCGGCGAGCGGCTGCAGGAAGCCGAGGCCAATGCGCCTGGACCAGCCAACGAACCTCCGCCGCATTATTGAGCCGTCTTACTGGCCGGAGGCCTTGGGCATCAAATTCATGAGCTCGCCGGACATCACCAGGCGGTCGCGGCCTGCGTCCTTGGCAGCGTAGAGCGCCCGGTCGGCAGCCTCAACCAGCGAGGCCACGCCCGCCGTGCGTTCCAGCGCCGGCCGACAGGTCGCACCGCCGACCGAGGCGGTGACGCATCCGGATTCCAGATTGGTGGCATGAACGAGGCCGGCCTCGTGGATGGCGCTGCGGATCCGTTCGCCGAAAAGAGCGCAGCCGGCGGCATCGGTGTTCGGCAGCAGCATGGCGAATTCCTCGCCGCCATAGCGCGCCGCCAGATCGCCGGCGCGCTGCGTCTCGGCCGCGATGATCTTTGCGACCAGACGCAGGCAGGCATCGCCCGCGGGATGGCCGTATTCGTCGTTATAGGCCTTGAAGTGGTCCACATCGATCATCAGCAAAGCAAGGCTCGAGCGGTCGCGATAGGCGCGCGCCCATTCCTCTTTCAGCCGCTCGTCGAAGCGGCGGCGATTGGCAAGGCCGGTGAGGCTGTCCTCGATCGCGAGCGTCTCGAGCCTGGTTTCCAGCTTCTTGTGCTCGGTGATGTCGCGGGAGATCGCGACCACGCCGTCGACGCGGCCATTGTCCTTGCGCGTCACCCGCATGGTCGATTCCAGCCAGACTTCGCCGTTCTGCCGGTGCGAGTTGCGATAAGTGAGGCGCGCCTCCTCCCGCTCGCCACGCTTCATGGCGTCGACGATCGCCTGGACCTCCGGCAGATCCTCCGGATTGATGCCCGCGAGCGCCGGCGTGCCGATCAATTGATTGGCGCGCCAGCCGACGACCCGCGCGGACGAGGGCGAGACATAGCGCAGCCGCTCGTCGAGCCCGATGCGCGTCACCATGTCGCTGGAGCCTTCGGCGAGCAGGCGGAAATGCGCCTCTTTCTCGACCAGGGCCGCGGCCATGCGCTGGCCGCGCTGCAACTGTCGCACCAGCACGGCGCCGATGACCGCAATCAGCATCACCAGCGCGACGACGTAGAGCATGCGGGAGATTGCCGCGGCGCGCCAGGGCGCGAGCAACTCGTCCTTGTCGACTGTGGCAAGCAAAAGGAGCGGGAAACGGCTGCTGCGCTTGAAGAAGCTGACGCGCTCGGCGCCGTCCAGGGGGGACTTGAAATAGTAGGCCCCACTCGGCCGTTGCAGGCTCGCGTCGCGGAATAACGGCTTGTCGGAAACGCTGCGTCCGACGAATGTCTCGTTGCTGGGGTTGCGCGCGATGATCAGGCCATCGCCATGCGTGAGCGAAACCGAGCTGTTGCGGCCGATCTCGAACTGCTCGTAGAAATGCGAAAGATATTTTGAGCTGATGGTCGCGAGCACGACCCCGCCGAAGCTGCCGTCGGGCTTGTCGAAGCGGCGCGACAGGGTGACGACCCATTGGCCGTCGAGGAGGCTCTTTACGGGACGGCCGACATAGGGCTCTCGTTTCGGGGAGAGCTGATGATAGCGGAAAAACGCGTCGTCGCTGAGCGTTGAGCCGATCGTCCCGGGCGAGGTCAGCCAGTTGCCCTGGTCGTCGATGATGGCGAGGCTGTGAACGCGCTCGATGGCCTTCTTGCGTACTTCCAGCAGGGTGCGCAGTTTGGCGATCGTGGCCGGTGCAGTGCCGTCCATCTCGAGCCGGCTGACGACGCCGACGACGCCGGAATCCAGCAGATCGAGGCTGTCCTCGGCATGCTGGGTCAGCGAGCGGGCAACGTTCGCCATCTCGGTCTCGGCGCCCCTGAGCACCGCGTCGCGCGCAGCCCATTCCCGCCAGCCGCTGACGCCGAGGATGGTCGCGCAGGTCAGCACAACGAACGCCGCCGCGCGCAGCGGCAGACGGCTCCATCCAGCTCGTTGGGTCGCAAGGCTCATGCGGCAGAATTCTCCGATCGTCGGAAACTCTGCCGCTTCTATTATTGAACTCTGAAATCACTACTGGAATACGTAGCCATCTACACGGTTTCCAGTAGTCCTACGGACGCCGCGATAAGCACATCGCTAACAAGGTATTAGCAAGCCGATCGGAATCCCGGCGTCGCCTTCCCCTAGCTGAAGATCGCCTTCACCTTGTCCCAGAGCGAGGGACTGTCGGCTTCCGCATCGGCCTTCGAGGGCGTCGGCTGGGTGGCGCTTACGGGATCAGATGCTGGGAAGCTGTCCCTGAGCCCGGCGTCGAGCTTGGATTGCCGGTCGGCGACGAGCGCCTCACGCAGATCGTCGGCGTGCTTGTCATGCGGCGCGGGATTGAATGTCTCAGCCATGATGTCCTCCATCGGCTGGTCAACGCGGCCCGATTGCGCTGGTTCCCCTGTTCCGCTGAGGGCCGGAGCGGTGTATCAGAGGCCATAACCTTTCTCAGGACCATTCGTGCCCCAATCTGCGACGAAACCTTTCATCGACGTGCTCTCCGGCCAGCGCCAGAGCATCCCGCCCATGTGGATGATGCGGCAGGCCGGCCGCTATCTGCCGGAATATCGCGAGGTCCGCGCCAAGGCCGGCGGCTTCCTCGATCTGTGCTTCAACCCGGAGCTTGCGGCCGAGGTGACGCTGCAACCGATCCGCAGATTCGGCTTCGATGCGGCGATCATCTTCTCCGACATCTTAGTAATCCCCTATGCGCTCGGGCGCTCGGTGCGGTTCGAGGTCGGCGAGGGCCCGCGGCTGGATCCGCTGGATCATCCGGCGAAGGTCGCAACGCTCGCCGCGCGCGCCGACTTCGGCATGCTCGAGGCGGTGTTCGAGGCGCTCAAGCTCGTCCGCGGCGCGCTCGATCCAAAGACCGCGCTGATCGGCTTCTGCGGCGCGCCGTGGACGGTTGCGACCTACATGGTCGCCGGCCAGGGCACGCCGGATCAGGCGCCGGCGCGGATGATGGCCTACCGGCATCCGGAGGCGTTCTCGAAAATCATCGACGTGCTGGTCGAGAACTCGATTCAATATCTGCTGTTGCAGCTCGCCGCCGGCGCCAATGCCTTGCAGATCTTCGACACCTGGGCGGGCGTGCTGCCGCCGGCCGAGTTCGCGCGCTGGTCGGTCGAGCCGACCCGCCGCATCGTCGAGGGCGTGCGGGCCAAGGTGCCGGATGCGAAGATCATCGGCTTCCCCCGCGGTGCCGGTGCGCAATTGCCTGGCTATGTCGAGGCGACCGGCGTCAATGCGGTCAGCATCGACTGGGCCGCGGAGCCGGGCTTCATTCGCGAACGCGTGCAAAGCAAGGTCGCCGTGCAGGGCAATCTCGATCCGCTGGTGTTGATCACGGGCGGCGCGGCGCTCGACCGCGCGGTCGACAACGTGCTGGCCAATTTTGCTCAAGGCCGCTTCATCTTCAATCTCGGCCACGGCATCCAGCCGGAAACGCCGATCGCCCATGTCGAGCAGATGATCAGGCGGGTGCGGGGGTAATTCGCCCGCCCTAACGGGCGCGGAAACAAAAACGCGAAAACAACCCCATGCACAGTAGACAAGTCATTGAAAACTCTGGGCCTGCCACGCGCGGCTCAGAGGCGAGTTTGACACGTCGGGCAAATCAGGCGCGGAATCATAAGATGGCCGGTTGCGCTTTCGCGGGAAGGCTTAGCGCGGCCGGCTGCGCTCGATGATCTCGGCGGCGCCCTTCGTCAGCAGATCCAGACCCACGGCACGGCCGAGCTCACGCGGCCGATTGGCGGGGCCTTCGCGCGAGGCTTCGATGATGGTGTTGCCGGAGAGGTCGAGCACGGAGGCCGTCAGCGACATCTGATCGCCGGCAATGGTCGAGAAACCCGCCACCGGCGAATTGCAGTGGCCGTTCAGCACCCACAAGACCTCGCGCTCGGCGTCCGCGCTGGCATGCGCGGCGGGATCGTCGATCGACGACAGGATCTGCCGCGTCTGCCAGTCCTGCGCCGCGCATTCGACTGCAACGATGCCCTGCCCCGCCGCGGGCAGCATCTCGGCTGCGGTGAATTCGTACGCGATGCGGCCGGCAAGGCCGACGCGGTCGAGGCCCGAACGCGCCATGATCAGCGCATCGGCCGGCCCCACCGTGCCGCCGTCCGGCAGGCGCTGCTTCTCGCCATTGTCGAGCTTTCGGACGCGCGTGTCGGCGGCACCGCGGAAGTGGATCACCTCTACATCCGGCAACAGGCGTCGCGCGTAAGCGGCCCGGCGGACCGCGTTGGTGCCGATCTTAAAACCCTTGCCGCGGGACTGGCGCAGCGCCTCCAGCGTCACCCCGTCGCGCAGCACCAGCGCGTCGTTCGGCGGATCGCGCGACAAGGTGGCGCCGATGACGAGGCCGGGCGTGTCCTCATTGCCCGGCATGTCCTTCAGCGAGTGCATCGCCGCCTGCAATTCGCCCGACAGCACCGCGGCGCGGATCTGCGCCACGAAGGCGCCGCCCTTGCCGCCATGCGGCAGGAGCTTGCTGGTCTGGTCGAGATCGCCCGTGGTGTCGAACTTGACGATCTCGACGTCGAGACCGGGCACGGCGGCGGTCAGGCGGCGCGCGATCTCTTCTGTCTGTGCCAGCGCCATCGCGCTCTTGCGTGTGCCGATCTTGAATCGCGTAGCCAAGTCCAAACCCTCTCAAGCAGCGAAATTACCGCGCATCCTCCAATATCATGTCGGAGGCCTTTTCGGCGATCATGATGATCGGGGCGTTGGTGTTCCCCGACACGAGGTCCGGCATGACCGAGCCGTCGACGACGCGAAGGCCTTCGAGCCCCCTCACCTTCAGCCGCTGGTCGACCACCGCGAGCGCGTCATTGCCCATACGACAGGTCGAGGTCGGATGGTAGATGGTGCTGCCGCGCTCGCGGCAATAATCGAGCAACTCGGCGTCCGTGGATACCTTCGCACCGGGATCGTACTCACCAGCCACGAACGGCTTCAGCGCCGGCGCATTCAAGATCTTGCGCAGGATCTTCAGACCTTCGACGTTGGTCGTGCGGTCGGTCTCGGTCGACATGTAGTTGATGCGGATCTCCGGCGGCACCGTCGGATCGGCGCTCTTGATGCGCAGGGAGCCGCGGCTCTCAGGACGGAGCTGGCACACAGAGGCGGTAAAGCCGGAGAAATCATGCAGCTTCTCGCCCATCTTGTCGGTCGAGAACGGCAGGAAGTGAACCTGGATGTCGGGCGAGGCCAGCCGCGGGCTGGTCTTGAAGAACGCGCCCGCCGTGCCCGCCGCAATCGTCAGCCACCCCTTGCGGAACAGCGCATAGCGCGCGCCGGCCATGGTGCGGCGGAGCGGATGATTGACGGTGTCGTTCAGCGTGATCTTCTGCGAGCAGCGCATCACGATGCGGACCTGCATGTGGTCCTGGAGGTCGTGACCGACGCCCGGCGCATCCAGCACGACATCGATGCCATGCTTGCGCAGGAGGTCGCCGGGCCCGACGCCGGAGAGCTGCAGCAGCTGCGGCGAGTTGTAGGCGCCGCTCGACAGCACGATCTCCTTGCGCGTGCGGGCACGTCGGATTTGCGAGCCTTGCCGATATTCGACGCCGACGGCGCGGCGGCCCTCGAACAGCACGCGCTGGCCGAGCGCGGAGGTTTCGACCTTGAGATTGCCGCGGGCCTTCGCCGGCCCGAGATAGGCCACCGAGGTCGAGGCGCGCCGACCGTTGCGCGTCGTGGTCTGGAACAGGCCGACGCCTTCCTGCGTGGCGCCGTTGAAATCGGGATTGTAGGGCAGACCGGTCTCGACCGCGGCGTCGATGAAGGCCTTTGACAGCGGATCGGTCACGACCATGTTGGAAACCGGCAGCGGGCCGCCGCTGCCGTGATACTGGTCGGCCCCGCGCGACTGGTTCTCGGCCTTCTTGAAGTAGGGCAGCACGTCGTCATAGCCCCAGCCGGTGTTGCCGAGCTGACGCCAGCGGTCGTAGTCCTCGTGCTGGCCGCGGACATAGAGCAGACCGTTGATCGAGCTCGATCCGCCCAGCGTCTTGCCGCGCGGCTGGAACACCTGACGTCCCTTCAGCTCAGGCTCCGGCTCGGTCTGGTACATCCAGTTGACCGTCTTCTCCTTGAACAGTTTGCCGTAGCCGAGCGGCACGTGGATCCAGATGTTGGAATCCTTTGGCCCGGCCTCGAGCAGCAGCACGCTGTGCTTGCCGCTTGCCGATAGACGGTTGGCGAGCACGCAGCCGGCGGAGCCGGCGCCGACGATGATGTAGTCGAATTCGGGATCGGTGGATGCGAGAGAGGAATTTGCGTTCATGCGCTAGTCTTCTTGTTGTGTGGGCGTTTCTGGTTCGTCACTAGCACAATCATGCGCGATGGCGCAGCGCCTCGACCAGCGACTTGAACGCACGGGCATATTCCGCACCCGCCCTTGCGATATCGGCGCGCCCGGCGCAGGCGACCGCGGCCTCCGTCACCGCGCCGAGCAGCAGCCGCGCCAGCGGCTCGACCGGCTGCTTTGCGATGAGGCCGGTCTCCATCGCCACCGAGAGCGCACGTGGCAGCTTGCCGCCGAAATGCCGTGCGTCGATCTCGCGCCACCTCTCCCAGCCGAGCACGGCCGGCCCGTCCCGCAGGATGATCTGGCCGGTCGGGCCCTTGGCGGTCGCCGCGAAATAATGCTGCGTGCCGGCGACCATCGCCGCGAGCACATCCTTCTCGGCGCGGGCGGCGCTGTCGATCTCGACGACGAGATCCCGAGAGACCTGGTCGAACACGGCTTCAAACACTGCCTCCTTGGTCTTGAAGTGATGATAGACCGCACCCTTGGCGACAGAGGCCGCCGCCGCGATCTCGTCCATGCTGGTGGCGGCAAAGCCTTGCGTCCCGAACAGGCGGCGCGCCGCCGTCAGGATCGCCTCCGATGTCGCCGCCCGCCGCTCCGCCTGTTTTGCCATGGGTCTCGTCTAATCGAATTCGGCAGAAGCAGCCAGTTGACTTTTCGACCACCGGTCGGTATTTACCGACTATCAGTCGGTTTTAATTGCGGGGTTTGATATGCCGAGCCGTGACGTCGTCGAAGCTTTTGCGCAGCGGCTGGAGGCCGGGGATTTCATCGGTGCGATCGAGCAGTTCTGCACGCCCGACGCCGCGACCTATGAGAACAACGGCGCTCCGACGATCGGCCGTGACAAGCTAGTCGCCAAGGAGCGTGCCGTGCTGGCGGCCTCGAAAGAGGTCAGGGCCGTCCGCATCGGACCGAGCCTGATCGACGGCGACCATGTCGCGACGCGCTGGACGTTCAGCTTCACCAACGCAGAGGGTGTCGCACGAACGCTGGACGAGATCGCGTGGCAAACTTGGCGCGGCGACAAGCTGATCGAGGAGCGGTTCTATTACGACCCCAAGCAGCTCGGGCGGTGACAAGCCGCCCTATCGCAATCGATTTCAAGCTGACTCGCCCGGCGCCATCATGGCGTCGGCGAGCTTGCGCATCAGGCGCACCAGATCCTCCACATCCTGATCGTCCCAGGTCGCAAACATCCCCCCGACAATCCGTTCGCGTGCCCTGTCCACCGCGTCCGTCATGGCCTTGCCGCTGGGCGTGATGGTGGCTTCACTGACGCGGCGATCCGCTTCGCTGGCGTGGCGCTTGATCAAGCCGAGATTTTCCAGTTTCGCGACCTGCCGGCTGACCGTGGTGTAGTCCCGCCCCATGCGATCCGCGAGGTCGACGACTCCGATCGGGCCGCGCCGCTCGATGCCGACGAGCAGCGGAAACAGCGCACGATCGAGCGAGATGCCCGCCTCGCGGATCATCATGTCGTCGCCCTGCCGGCGGTTCATGACACTGACGATGTCGATCAACGCTTCGTGAAGCGAGCGCACCTGCTTTTTAATATGTGTATTTTGCACCTTTCTTGACATCCCGATGACCCTCTGCCTAATGTGTGCATATTACACATATTGAGGATGCCATGACAAAGCAATTCACGGCGGACGTTCTGATCTGCGGAGCAGGTGCGGCCGGCCTTACGCTCGCCATCGACCTCGCGCGGCGAGGCGTGTCTTTTCGGCTGATCGAGAAGCAAGCCGGCCCGTTCCATGGGTCTCGCGGCAAGGGAATCCAGCCTCGAACCCTCGAGATCTTCGAGGATCTCGGCATCATCGACCGCATCGTTGCCGCCGGAGGTCTCTACCCGCCGCAGCGCAAATACCGCGATGACGGCAGCTTCATCGAGTCGGAGATTGCAGAGCACGCAGCCCCCACCCCGGCCGAGCCCTACAAAATGGCGCTGATGATCCCGCAATTCCTGACCGAGGGCGTGATGCGCGAACGGCTGCTCGAACTCGGCGGGCGGGTGGAATTTGGCTACGAATTGGTCGGCCTGGAGCAGGATGAGGACGGTGTGACTGCGCGCCTTTCAGGCCGGGCCGGCGAAGAGACGATCCGCGTGCGTTACCTCGTCGGTGCAGACGGCGGCCGCAGCTTCGTGCGTCACGCACTCGGCATTGGCTTTCAAGGCAAGACGCTCCGCGTACGAGCCGTGGTGGCCGATGTCGTGCTGACGGGCCTGGACCGCCTGGCGTGGCACCGCTTCCACGATGGCGCGATGGACCGCCAGATTTCGCTGTGTCCACTGGCCGGAACGGAGCTGTTTCAGTTGCAGGCACCCGTTCCGCTCGAAGGCGAGGTCGATCTGTCCGCCGAAGGGCTTTCGGCCATGGTCGCCGAGCGCACGGGACGCAACGATATCCGCATCCAGTCCGTGCCTTGGGCGTCGGCCTATCAGATGAATGCGAGACTCGCCGATCGCTACCGGGATCGCCGTGCATTTCTGATCGGCGATGCGGCTCACATCCATCCCCCGACGGGTGGACAAGGTCTCAATACCAGCGTGCAGGATGCCTACAATCTGGGCTGGAAGCTGGCGGCCGTTATCGGCGGTGCGTCCGCAACTCTGCTCGACAGTTACGAGGCAGAACGACGCCCCGTCGCTGCAAAGGTGCTCGGCCTTTCCACCGACTTGCTGGAGGCGGCCAAGCGCGGCGACATGAGGCGCGGCCGCGAGGTGCAGCAACTCGACATCGGCTATCCGGGATCGCCCTTGGCACTGGAAAAACCAGGGCGCATGGCAGGCCCGTCCGCGGGAGCCCGCGCGCCGGATGCGCCGCTACGCGGAGCCGCCGGACAACCCATACGCTTGTTCGCGTTGCTCAAGGGGACTCATTGGACGCTGCTTGGCTATCAGGTGAAACGCGGGACCGTATCGGCGTGCACTGGACTGCACATCCACCGTATCGGCCCGGATGCCGAGCTCGTCGACGACAGCGAGCACTTTCGCCACGCATACGCCGTGTCGCCCGGGGATTGGGTGCTGGTGCGTCCTGACGGTTACATAGGCGCCTTCATGGGCTCGCGGCAGGTCGATGGGCTCACGCATTTCCTGGCCGAACAGGGCCTCCAGCCGGCTCCGTAAGTGTCGAAGTCCGCATTTGTATCGATTTGTTATCGATATCGCGTCACGAACACGCAGAAGTGGTCGCGGCGAAGGCCGCAGTCAGGGATAATTCATAGTTCGTCAAAGGTTTGCGGCGAATTCTCCCTGAAGGAGCCGACCAACGGCCCGTCCTGCTAGGCTCTGAAATGCGGACTCAAACGACCAGCTATGTCGCGCGGCTGTTCGCGGGCGATTTGTCGGCCTTTGGCGGTCCCGCAACCGACGAGGCCGTGGCCGGCCATATCCGCGCCGAACAGATGTCGCTGGTGCTCGGCTATTCGGTCGGCATCATGCTCGCCAATGCCTGCAACGCCATCGTGCTCGCCATCGCACTGTGGCAATCGCCGGACAGGATTCTTGCGTTGATCTGGGCAGGCGCTGTCGCAAGCGGCGCGATCATGTTCGGTCTGCGATCCCGCGCCGCGCGCCGCATCACCAAGCCGCAATTCGTCTCGCGCCGCGCCATGCACCGGCTGGTGCAAAATGCCTTCGTCCTCGGCACCGCCTGGGGCATCGTCCCCGTCGCCTTCTTCAATAATGCTTCGACCGGCGGCCAGCTCGTCATCACCTGCCTGTGCTCGGGCATGCTGGCCGGCGGCGCGCTCGCCTTCGCCACCATCCCGATCGCAGCGATCGCCTTCACGGCCCCGATCTTCGTCGGGATCGCGATCTGCCTCGGCAGCAACGGCGATCTGGCCTTCCTGCTGATCGCCTTCCTCGTCGTGGTCTACGGCAGCGTGCTGCTGCGCGGCGTGTTCGTCAACTCGTTCTCGTTCGCGCGGCGCGTGATGCGGCAGATCGAGGCGGAGCGCACCGTGCGGCTCGATCCTCTGACCCACCTGCCCAACCGCGTCGCCTTCAACGAGACGCTCGAGGCCGCGCTCAAGCGGCTGGCATTGTCAGGCGAGGAGTTTGCGGTGCTCCTGCTCGATCTCGATCGCTTCAAGGAGGTCAACGACAAGTTCGGCCATCCCGCCGGCGACGAATTCCTGGTCCAGGTTGCAAGCCGCCTGCGACGCTGCACGCGCGCCGCCGAGCATGTCGCGCGCATCGGCGGCGACGAATTCGCGCTGGTGATGGCCAATCTGGCGCGTCCCGAGGATGCACTCGAGATCGCCGAACGCTTCGTCGCGGCCTTCACTGAACCGTTCCGCATCGAGGGCCGCCAGATCGTGGGCGCGACCAGCGTCGGCATCGTGCTGGCGCCGCGCGACGGCACCACGGCGCTCGACGTCATGAAGAATGCCGATGCCGCCCTCTACCGCGCCAAGAAGGCGGGCCCCGGCACGATCCGCTTCTTCGAGACCAGCGACGACAGGGTGTCACGCGATCGCAAGGCGCTGCAATCCGACCTCGAGGGCGCGATCGCGCGAAACGAGCTGTTCCTCGTGTTCCAGCCGTTCCTCGATCTCGACGAAAGCCGGATCACTGGTTTCGAAGCGCTGCTGCGCTGGCAACATCCTGAGCGCGGACTGGTGCCGCCGAGCGAATTCATTCCGATCGCGGAAGAGACCGGGATGATCCACGAGATCGGCGAATGGGTCGTCCGCCGCGCCTGCGCGACGGTGGCCGAGTGGCCGGACGACATCAGGGTCGCCGTGAACTTCTCGGCCGCGCAGTTTCACAACGCCGGCATCCTCCAGATCATCGTACAGGCGCTCGCGGAGGCGAAGATCGCCCCGCACCGGCTCGAGATCGAGATCACGGAATCGATGCTGCTGTCGAAATACGGCTCGGCCGAGCCGGTTCTGAACGCGCTGCTGCAGCTCGGCGTCACCGTGGCGCTGGACGATTTCGGGACCGGCTTCTCCTCCCTCACCTATTTGCGCAAGCTGCCGTTCAGCCGCATCAAGATCGACCAGTCCTTCATCCGCGACATGCTGGTGCAGCCCGACTGTGCCGCCATCGTCAAATCGGTGATCTCGCTCGCGCGCGACCTGCGCATCGCCGTCGTCGCCGAGGGCGTCGAGACCGCCGACCAGCTCGACTATCTCAGGCAGATCAGTTGCGACGAGGTGCAGGGCTATCTGATCAGCCGGCCGGTGTCGGTGGACGGCGTGCTGGCGCTGCTGGATACGAAGAAGCTTCGGGCGACGTTTGCGGCGTAGGTGGAACTTAGATTTGAGCTAGTGACGACCACGACGGCGGTGAGCCCCCTCGCCCGCTTGCGGGAGAGGTTGAGGAGAGGGTGTCTCCGCAACGGGACACTCCCTCAGAGGAGAGAGCCCTCACCCGGCGCTTCGGCGCGACCTCTCCCGCAAGCGGGAGAGGTGGAGCCCGCGGCGCCGTCCATTCCTTCTTAATGGAGTCCAGCTCAAGGCTCGCTCAAACCGCGTCCGCGCGCAGCAGCGTGTCCACCGTGATGGTGCCACGGGCCCGCGAGACGCAGGCGCAGATCTTCTGGTTGCTTTGCTTCTGATGGTCACTGAAGAAGACGTCGCGGTGGTCGATCTCGCCGTCGACCTCGACCACGTCGATGGCGCAGAGGCCGCATTCGCCGCGCTTGCAATCGTACATCACGTCGTGACCGCTGGCGTTGAGCACGTCCAGCATCGAGCGCTCGCGCGGGATTTCGAGCTCGACATCAGAGCCCTTCAGGCGCACGCGAAACGTCTCGGTCGGCAGCGTGCCGCTGGAGCCGAAGGTCTCGTAGCGGAGGTCGGGCAGCGGATGGCCCGCCCCGATCCAGGCGTGGCGCGCGGCATCCAGCATCCGCATCGGGCCGCAGAACAGCGACAGCGCGCCTTGCGGCAATGATGCGAACACCGCATCGAGGTCGAGTCGTCTGCCTTCATCGCTGGCATGAACGACCAGGCGATCGCCGAGCATCGCGGCGAGATCGTCGAGATAGGCGGCCTCGGCGCGCGAGCGCACCGCATAGTGCAGCGTGACATCCACGCCGCGCCGCGCCAGCGCCTGCGCGGCACCGAGGATCGGCGTGATGCCGATGCCGCCGGCGATCAGACAATAGCTTTCGCGAGCCCAGTCGACCGCGAGTAGCGAAGCGGGCTGGGTGATGTCGAGC
This sequence comes from Bradyrhizobium genomosp. III, assembly GCF_000261705.1. Lineage (NCBI taxonomy): Bacteria > Pseudomonadati > Pseudomonadota > Alphaproteobacteria > Hyphomicrobiales > Nitrobacteraceae > Bradyrhizobium > Bradyrhizobium genomosp. III. The sequence goes on from NZ_AJQF01000188.1 coordinate 25,932, forward strand.
CGCGCGCCCGGCGCGAGCTGCCACATGTAGCGCGAGCCGCCGCGGGAATCCTCGGCACGGCGCACCGCGATCTTGAGGCCGGCCGAGGTGGCTTCGCCGACCAGCGAATAGGACCGCGTCTCCGGCAGGCCGTCGATGGTCACGCTGATATTGATGTGGCTGCCGACCGGATAGGCGGCGGCGTCGAACCGATCAGGCCGGATCAGGAATTCACGGATGCCGGGAGCGAGATCGCGCGTCGAGACGAGCGTTGCCGGAATCCAGGTTTCGATGAAGCGCATGGCACTGCCCTCAATCGGCTGCGGTCTTGATCAGCGCCAGCGCCGGCAAGAGGTCGAGATGGGTCCGGTTGCGCAGCGCGAGCCTCAAGTTTCGTACCGCGAGCCGCGCATGCTCGCGCATGACGGCTTCGGCGCGCGCGCCTTCGCGGTTCTCGATGGCGTCGATCACGACGCGGTGGTGCTCCTGCCCGATGATCAGGATCTGCTGCGCCTCGGGCAATGCGGATTGCGCCATCACGAAGCCGCTCGGGGATGCGAACGGCAGCGCCGAGGCGCGGTCGATCTGGCGGACCAAGGGTGGGCTGCGCGACAATTCCGTGAGCAGGGCGTGGAAGCGCGCGTTCAGCGTGACATAGGACGAGAACGCTTCGATCGAGATCGGCACCTGGCGCAGCAATTCGTCGATCGCGGCAAGGCACTCCTTGAGCGGCTCGAGCTCGCGCGCGGAGACACCGCGCTCGGCGGCGAAGCGCGCGGCGAGCCCTTCCAGCGTGCCGCGCAGCTCGATGGAATCGGAGATGTCGCGTTCCGAAAACGCCTTCACCATGAAGCCGCCGGACGGGATCGCCTCCAGCAGGCCCTCCTCCTCCAGCCGCACCAGTGCCATGCGCACCGGGGTGCGCGAGGCGCCGGTGGTCTCCACCGCCTGGAGCTCGGAGATGCGCTCGCCCGGCCGCAGAGAGCCGGACAGGATCTGGTCGCGCAGCGCAAGCTGCGCCTTCACGGTCTGCGAGACGGAGCGGTCGACCTCACGTTCGGGGGCTGCTGCTTTCACCTGGCCTACTCCGCCGCCTGAAGGTGCTGCGGCCCGTTTTCCTTCGCTACCATCCGGTCGATCAGCTTGCGCGTCCACATCGCGCCGGCGTCGATGTTGAGGTTGTAGAAGATGCGATCGGGGTTTTCGTCCATCGCGCGCTGCTGCGCTTCCAGGATCAGCTCGTCCTCGTGGAAGATGCCGGAGACGCCCTCGCGGATCTCGGTGGTGATGCGCTGCTCGCCGAGCTGGTAGTTGCGCACGAAGGCCCAGAAATAATGGCAGGTCTTCTCGGTCTCGGGCGTGATGGTGTTGAGCACGAAGCCGTTGACGCCCTGCGAGCGATCACCTTCCGGCGCACCGGTGCCTGTCGGCGCCACGCCGACGTCGATGGCGATGGTGCATGGCGCCTCAAAGCGGATGATCTGCCAGCGATCGACCAGGCCGGTCTTGCCGAGCTGTTTCGCCCAGAACGGCGGTGGCTCGATGTTCCGCATCCAGCGCGTTACCGTGACAGTCTTCTCGCCATGAGTGACGTCGAACGGCGCCTCCGCCACCGCATCGTTGCCGATGGAGGAGCCGTGCACGAAGGTCTCATGGGTGAGGTCCATGAGATTGTCGAGCACGAGGCGGTAGTCGCAATTGACGTGGATGGTCTTGCCGTCGCCGGCCCAGGCCGGATCGTGATTCCAGTGCATGTCCGGCACGAGCGCGGGATCGGCCAGCGCGGGATCGCCCATCCAGAGCCAGATGTAGCGATGGCGCTCGACCACGGGATAGGCGCGGACGCAGGCCGACGGGTTGATGGTCTCCTGCGAGGGCATGAAGGTGCAGCGCCCCTGCGCGTTGTATTTCAGGCCGTGATAGCCGCAGACGACGGTGTCGCCTTCGAGCCGGCCCTTGGACAGCGGCACCAGACGGTGCCAGCAGGCATCCTCCAGCGCGGCGACCGCACCGTCGGCCTTCCGGTACATCACGACATGCTTGCCGCAGATGGTTCGCGGCAGCAGCGCAGCTTTCACGTCCGCGTCCCAGGCCGCGGCGTACCAGGCATTCATGGGGAAGGGCTTTGTCATTGGTCTCACTCCCACGGCTTATGTATGCGTTATGTATACAATAGCTGAGGGATGAAATTATTCAAGGCCGAAATCCGCGCATTCAGATACCTTTAACTTCATGAATGTATACATACCAGCAGAAGTATTTCGGAGCCGGGGAATCCAGGACTCCGCAGCGGACATTGGTTCAGACAATTTCTGCCCGGATCGCCCGCCCCTGTGCGCAATTGCGCACCAGGCGGGCGATGACACCGTGTGATGCGGCGAGGCCTACCCTTGGTCGAAGAAGGCGATACGGCGATTTGGTCCGGCGCTTTACGCCCCGAACACTTTCGCCAGTCCTGCCTTGGCCTCCTCCTGAATCCGCGTCAGGTGCTCGGTGCTGCGGAAGCTCTCGGCGTAGATCTTGTAGACGTCCTCGGTCCCTGACGGCCGCGCGGCGAACCAGCCGAAATCGGTCTCGACCTTGATGCCGCCGAACGGCTGGCCGTTACCGGGCGCCTTGCTGAGCGTTGCGCGGACGGGGTCGCCGGCGAGATCCTTCAGACCGAGCTGCTCAGGCGTGACGGATTTGAGGATGTTCTTTTGCGGTCCGGTCGCGGCGACGTCGATGCGCGCGTAATGCGGCACGCCGAACTCGGCGGTCAGATCATTGAACAGCTGGCTGGGGTCGCGGCCGGTCTTCGCCATGATCTCGGCGGCGAGCAGGCCAAGGATGACGCCGTCCTTGTCGGTCGTCCACACCCCGCCGTCACGGCGCAGGAACGAGGCGCCCGCACTCTCCTCGCCGCCGAATCCGAAGCCGCCCGTGAGGAGACCGTCGACGAACCATTTGAAGCCGACCGGCGTCTCGACCAGCTTGCGCCCGAGCTTCTTGGCAACGCGATCGATGATCGAGCTCGACACCACGGTCTTGCCGATCGCAGCATCCCTGCCCCAGTTCGGACGATGCGCGAACAGATAGGAGATCGCAGTCGCCAGATAATGGTTCGGATTCATCAGGCCGCCGGAGCGCGTGACGATGCCGTGGCGATCGGCATCGGTGTCGTTGGCAAAGGCGACGTCGAAGCGGTCGCGCATCGCGATCAGGCTCGCCATCGCGTAGGGCGAGGAGCAGTCCATGCGGATCTTGCCGTCCCAGTCCACCGTCATGAAACGGAAGGTCGGGTCGATCGCCTCGTTCACCACCGTCGCCTTCAGGCCGTAGCGCTCGATGATCGGATGCCAGTAGTGTACGGCGGCGCCGCCGAGCGGATCGATGCCGATCTTGATGCCGGCGGATTTGACGAGGTCGAGATCGACGACATTGCCGAGATCGGCGACGTAAGGCGTGACGAAGTCGGTGGCATGGACGTTCGAAGACTTCAGCGCCTTGGCATAGTCGATGCGCTTCACGCCCTTGAGGCCGTCGGCGAGATAGGCGTTGGCGCGCTTCTCGACCACGCCCGTGACATCCGTATCGGCCGGCCCGCCATGCGGCGGATTGTATTTGTAGCCGCCATCCTCCGGCGGATTGTGCGAGGGCGTGATGACGACGCCGTCAGCGAGACCCGATGTGCGGCCCTTGTTGTAGGTGAGGATCGCGTGCGAGATCACCGGCGTCGGCGTGTAGCCGCTGTCCTTGTCGATCATGATGTCGACGCCGTTGGCGGCGAACACCTCGACGGCGCTGACCAGTGCCGGCTCGGCCAGCGCGTGAGTGTCGATGCCGATGAACAGCGGTCCGGTCAGCCCCTTTTCCCGTCTGTAGTCGCAAATGGCCTGCGTGGTCGCGAGGATATGGCCTTCGTTGAAAGTGTTCTTGAACGAGGTGCCGCGATGGCCGGAGGTGCCGAACGCCACGCGCTGCGCGGGATCCGCGACGTCGGGCTTGCCGGCGAAATAGGCCGTCACCAGCCGCGGAATATTGGTGAGCGCGTCCGGCGAAGCCTGCTTGCCCGCCCCGGGATGAACATCAGCCACTGAAATATCCTCGTCCTGTCGTACTGAGATAGCGCGACACCATAGCATCGGCCGGGTCCCCGCCAAGGGGCACAACACCCGCGGTGGGGAAGGCGTTCCCTGGGTAGGTGGCTGCAGCGAAAGTCCGCGCCCCCCAGAGTCATACCCGCGCAACCGCGAAACGGAGGCTCGCCTTGCGACGGTCATGAATCTGAGCCTGCATCATCGATGTGAGATCTTCAATGAGGACATGCCTTCGCGGCCTCGCGGCTTGATTCGCCCGAGCTTTGCTTCGTCGCTCCACCCTCTAATCCAAGAGGGCGCAGGGAAGGCCGGGTGCTGGC
>NZ_AJQF01000189.1:0-4689 GCF_000261705.1 Bradyrhizobium genomosp. III
TGCGCGTTTCTTTCGCACACGCGGGACCTCGGGTGTCAGCCGGCGCCCGGCCTTCCCTGCGCCCTTGCTTTTAAAGGGCGGAAGAGATCAGCAAAGCTCGGGCAAGTCAGGCCGCGAGAATAAGCAGTCATGTCCATCGCTAAACAACGGTCTCGTGCCCCGGACGCAGTGCAACGCGCCGCGTCTTCGCGGCGTGGTGCGCTGCAGAGCCGGGGCCCATGCATCAGCGAAGTGTGTAGCCTTCTGGGTCCCGGCTCTGCGCAGCAGCGTAAGAACGCTGCAGCGCGTCCGGGACACGAGAGAGGCGCGCCAAACGTCGTCCCGGCTTGTCGACCGGGACGACTTGCGCGAGCAAGAGCGAAGGGGTGTTCGGCTCGGCCTAGGCCGCCGCTTTCTTGCGCGCGAGCTCGGCCTTGTACAGTTCGAACTCTTCTGCAACCGCCTTCGCGACCGACGGCCGCTGGCGCAGGCGCTCGTAATAGGCCTTCACGTTCGGCCATTTGGCGAGCTCGATCGGCGGCGTTGCCATGGTCCAGTTGATGACCGTGACCAGATAGGCGTCGGCAACGCTGAAATGGTCGAGCAGGAAGTCGCGCCCCTTCAGGTAGTTGTCGAGATAGTCGAGCCGCGACAGGTTCTTCTCGAGGGCATAGGCCTTGGTCTCCTGCGGGGCCTTGCGATCGAGCACCGGGATGAAGAGGCCCTTGTGAAGTTCGGTACCGATGAAGCACAGCCATTGATGCAGCCGCGTGCGCTCGATGCCCTCTGCGGCGCCAAGCCCGGATTGCGGGAAGCGGTCGGCGACGTATTGCAGGATTGCCGCGTTCTCGGTCAGAACCACGCCCTCGTCGGTGCGCAGCGTCGGCACCAGGCCGATCGGATTGACGGCGCGGAAGTCGGAGCCGTCGCTCAGCACGGTCTTGGTCGGCGGGTCGACCTCGAGATAGTTCGCTTCGGCGCCGGCTTCATACAGCGCGACACGGGTTGCCATCGAACAGGCGAGCGGCGAGAAATAGAGATCCATCTGTAGCCTCCTTGGGCAATTTCTGAGATTTCGCTCAACCTGGCCAGATTGATTTTTGTACCATGTTGCATAATATGGGATCGGTCAAGGATTAGTTTGCGAAATGGTACAAAAATCGAAGCCGCCAGCTGCTGCCAATGAACCCGAGGGCGGCGGCCAACCTAGGCGCCGCGGCCGTCCGCGCGCCTACCAGCCGGATATCGCGCTCGGCAAGGCGCTGGATCTGTTCCGCCGGCAGGGTTTTGCCGCGACCTCGCTCGATGATCTGAGCGAAGCGACCGGGATGAACCGCCCGAGCCTTTACGGCGCCTTCGGCGACAAGCGGGAGCTCTACATCAAGAGCTATCAGCGCTACCGCGAGGATGCGCGGGCTTCCATGGCTGCGATCTTCCGCGAGGAGATGCCGGTGCGTCAGCGGCTGGAACGCATCTTCGCCTCCGCGCTGAACATCTATCTCTCGGGCGAGACCGGTCCGCGCGGCTGCTTTACGGTGGTGACCGCGGCGTCAGAAGCCGTTGGCGATCCCGAGATTCGCGCCATGGTGCTCGACGGTCTCGCCGAGCTCGACAAGGCCTTTGCAAACTGCTTCCGCCGCGCCAAGGAGAACGGCGAGCTGCCGGCGAGCGCCGATCCGGTCGTGCTGGCGCAGATCGCATCAGCCACCGTCCACACCATCGCCATCCGCTCGCGCGCGCGTGTATCGCGCAAGGAGCTGGAGGCGATCGTGAAGGGGGCGATCGACGTGATGGTGGGGGCCAAGAGTTAGGCTGTCGTCCCGGGGCGCGCGTAGCGCGAGCCCGGGACCCATAGCCACAGGGAGGTGTTTGGCGAAGACTAGGAGGTACCAGCTCGCCTAACAAACTTCTCCCTGGGGTTATGGGTCCCCGCCTTCGCGGGGACGACAGCGAGTATGTCGCCCGATCCCGCGCTCAACTACGCCGCGCGGATTTGCGCGAGGAAGCGATCCACCTCGTCCCGCAGCCGCTGCGACTGCTTCGACAGCTCGATCGCCGAACCCAGCACCTCCTCGGCCGCCGTGCCTGTTGCGGCGATGCCGGCAGTGACACCGGAGATGTTCTGCGAGACCTCGCCGGTGCGGGCGGCCGCCTGCTGGACGTTCTGTGCGATCTCCTGCGTCGCCGTGCCCTGCTGGCCGACGGCTGCGGCGATCGCGGCGGAGATTTCGTCGACTTGCTGGATCGTCGCGCAGATCGACTGGATGCCGTCCACAGCGCCTGATGTCTCGCCCTGCACCGCGTTGACCTGGGCGCCGATCTCCTCGGTCGCCTTCGCCGTCTGCGTCGCCAGTGCCTTGACCTCGGAAGCGACCACGGCAAAGCCGCGGCCGGCTTCGCCCGCGCGCGCCGCTTCGATCGTCGCGTTCAGCGCCAGCAGGTTGGTCTGGCCCGCGATGCCGTTGATGAAGGAGACGACGTCACCGATCTTTTGCGCCGCGTCCGCCAGGCTCTGCACGCGCTCGTTCGAGCGCCGTCCGTCGCTCGCGGCCTTGCCCACCACTTCGGTCGCGTGGGCGAGGCGCCGGCTGATCTCGGTCATCGACGAGGACAACTCCTCGGCTGCTGCGGCGACGGTCTGCACATTTTCCGAGGCCAGCGCCGACGCGGATGATACGGCGCCGGTCTGCTGTCGGGATTGCTCGACGATGGCCGACATCGAGCGCGCCGTATGCTCCATCTCGACCGCAGCCGAGGACACCGTGGTGACGACGTCGCGGATGCTGGCCTCGAAATTGTCGGCAAGCGCGGCGAAGGCACGCCGCTTCTCCGCTTCGGACTGCGCCTTGGCCTCCAGCTGCTCGGCCTGAAGCTTGCCAAAGTTGACGGCGTTGTCGCGGAACACCGCGACCGCCTTCACCATCGCCCCGACTTCGTCATTCGCCTTGCTGGCGGGGATGGTGACGTCGGTCCGGCCGTCTGCGAGCTCGCGCATGACGGACGTGATGGAGAGGATCGGACGCGAGATGCTGCGGGCGATGAGATAGCCGACGATGGCGGCAAGCACGAGCCCGATCGCGGCGATCGCAATCGCGAGCATCCAGGCGCGGTCGGCCGAGGCCTCGTAATCGGCATTGTCCATCACCAGTTCGACGGCGCCGAGCGGCTTTCCGGAAAAATCCTTGATCGGTCCGAGCAGCGCCGCCACCGGCGTATTGTCGAGCTTGGCCCGCTTCACCGTGAAGCTGCCTGTGGTAGCGCGGCCGTAATCGGCCGCGTCGAAGAAGCTCTTGCCCTTCAGCGTGCCGCCGAACAGCTTGAAGCCCGAGCCGTCGGCGAGGTGGAAGGCGACGTCGACATGGCGGTTGGTCTTGAAATCGTCGAGGAAGGACTGGCCGAAGGTCAGGCCGAATTCGACCGAGCCGAGCTGCTTGGCCCCTTGCGCGATCGGCACCACGCCGCGGATGCCGAGCCCGGCGACGCCGCCTTCGAGGCCGACCACGACCTTGCGATCCTGGTTGGCGACGACGACGGTCTTGCGGAATCCGCTGAGGTCGTCGCCGAACTTGGCGGGCTGGTGCACGCGCAGGAACGAGGTCGCCGGCGCCACATGGAACTGGAACTGCTCGACACCGTATTCCGATTTGGTCGCGGCAAAGACCGGACCGAACAGGGCTATCAGGGCGTTGCGGTCCTGCTTGGCCATCGCATCCTGCGTCGCCGGCATCGCGGCCACGACCGTGCTCATGGCGGCGGCCCGGTGCGATTCCTCGGCGATGCGCGACTGAAGGGCATCATAATGGCTGTGCAGCTCGCGCTGATCGGCGCGGTCGATGATCCCCGCGATGATCCACATCGCCCCGAGCACCGCAAACAGGGCGGTTGCCGCCGCCGTCACCGCGAGGGCAACCGTGATCCGCATCCTGAGGCCGAGGCTCGCGCGCATGTTCGACTCGTTGTTTGAGCGTTGGTTAACAACGCTTATCAACTTCTCGCTAAGAGAGGGTGAACGGGATACCGGCGGAGCGCTGTGGTTGTGAGCGATCGTTAGGCCAGCCCGGTTGCCTCCCCACAAACCGGGTCGTCCCCGCGAACGCGGGGACCCATACCGCGGAATCTATCAAGTAAAGACAGTCGCAGTACCGAGCTGCGACTTTTCGCAAAACTTCACCCTGTGGTTATGGATCCCCGCGTGCGCGGGGATGACACGGAATTTGCAGAACCAGCGTTCGCAAAATTCCGAGCGCCTCAATAGCCCCTGGCCCGGTCCACCACGTTCTCCAGCGTGCCGCCGGCCTCGAACCGTGCGATCTGCTCGGCGACATAGGCCGAGATCGCGTCCGCGTCGGTGTCGGCTGCGTTGTGGGGCGTCAGCACCACCTTGGGATGGGTCCAGAACCGGCTGTCCGCCGGCTGCGGCTCCTGCACGAAGACATCGAGCGAGGCGGCGCCCAGCGTGCCGTCGTCGAGGCAGGCGAGGATGTCGGCCTCGTTCTGCAAGCCCCCGCGGCCGGCATTGATCAGCACCGGAGCGCCGAGCGGGCTGTTGCGGTTGAGCTTGGTGAAGACGTCGCGGTTGAGGATGCCGTGCGTCTCCGGCGTCAGCGGCAGCAGGCAGACCAGGATATCGGTCGCGCGCAGGAACGTATCGATCTGGGCCGAGCCATGGAAGCATTCGACACCATCGATCGCGCGCTGGCTGCGGCTCCC
>NZ_AJQF01000190.1:0-18001 GCF_000261705.1 Bradyrhizobium genomosp. III
GGCGGCATCCGCTCCTAACGTGCCGAGCCCCATGACGCCAACCGTGACCGCGCTCGCAGGCCATTGATATTTCGGCTCCCAGCGTTTTGCACGCTGCGAGTCCCGCAAATAGAGCTCCTGGCGGTGATGCATCAGCACGTGCAGCACGACATATTCAGTCATGCGGCCGGTCAGGTCGGGTACGGCGACCCGGACCAGCGGCACATCGGGCAGGCTCTTGTCCGCCATCAGCGCATCGACGCCGGCGCCGAGATTGAAGATCGCCCGCAGATTGGGGAAGGCGCCGAGATCGCCGGGCACCGGCTTCCACACCGTGGCATAGTGCACCTCGGCGGGATCGAGCGTGGAATCCGGCAGCAGCACCACACGGCGGCCGCCGCAGACAGCGTCAAACCGGGCCTTCCAGCGCTCCGGCAACCAGTTCTGCTGCGTGCTGTTGATCAGGACGGCCAGTGTGCCCTTGGTCATTCGAAGTGCCTCGTCGGTTCCGCTCAAGAAGGCCCTCCTTGGCACGACCTGCCGGATTTTTCCTGCTATTTTTTTCCGCAGTCCTGTCGGACCGGGGCATAGTGGATCGTCTTCACAACAAGACCCGAGGAAAATGTCGCCCATGCTTTATGCAATCCTTTGCTATCACGATGAGGACTTCGTCGGCTCCTGGAGCAAGGAGCAGGACGAGGCCGTGATGAAGAAGCTCGCCGTGGTGCAGGAGAAGCTCACCCAGCAGGGCCGGCTCGGGCCGGTCGCGCGGCTGCTGCCGACCACGGCAGCGGCGACCCTGCGCAAGGAAGATCCGCCGCTGGTGCTCGACGGGCCCTATGCCGAGACCAAGGAGCAGCTGCTCGGCTTCTACATCGTCGACTGCAAGAATCTCGATGAGGCGCTCGACGTCGCCCGCGACCTTGGCGCAGCCAATCCCGGCGGCGCCTATGAGGTGCGTCCCGTCGGCGTGTTCCGGCCCGGAGGAAACCTGACGTGAGCGAGACCGACACCGCCTGGATCGAGACCGCGCTGACCTCGGCGCGCCCCCAGGCGGTCGGCGCGCTGCTGCGTTATTTCCGTGATCTCGACACCGCCGAGGAGGCGTTCCAGAACGCCTCCCTGCGCGCGCTCAAGACCTGGCCGCAGAACGGACCGCCGCGCGATCCTGCGGCCTGGCTGATCATGGTCGGCCGCAATGCCGCCATCGACGAGGTGCGCCGGACCCACAAGCAGCAGCCGCTGCCGGAGGACGACCAGGCGATCTCCGATCTCGACGACGCCGAAGGCGCGCTGGCCGAACGGCTGGACGGCTCGCACTACCGCGACGACATCCTGCGGTTGATGTTCATCTGCTGCCATCCGCAATTGCCGGCGACGCAGCAGATCGCGCTGGCGTTGCGCATCGTCTCGGGGCTTACCGTGAAGCAGATCGCGCGAGCCTTCCTGGTGTCGGACGCGGCGATGGAGCAGCGCATCACCCGCGCCAAGACGAAGGTCGCGGAAGCCGGGACGCCGTTCGAAGCGCCCGGCGCAATCGAGCGCTCCGAGCGGCTCGCCGGTGTCGCGGCGATGATTTATTTGATCTTCAACGAGGGCTATTCGGCGAGCGGCGACACCGCGGAGATCCGCAAGCCGCTCTGCGAGGAGGCGATCCGGCTGGGGCGCCTGCTGCTCAGGCTGTTTCCGAGCGAGCCGGAGATCATGGGGCTCACGGCGCTCATCTTGCTGCAGCATGCACGCAGTGCCGCGCGCTTTGCCGCGGACGGTTCGCTGATCCTGCTGGACGACCAGGACCGTTCGCTTTGGAATGACACCATGATCGCGGAAGGGCTGGCGCTGATCGACAAGGCGATGCGCCACCGCCGCAGCGGGCCCTATCAGATCCAGGCCGCGATCGCCGCGCTGCATGCCCGCGCGTCGACGCCGGAGGAGACCGACTGGACGCAGATCGACCTGCTCTATGGCGCACTTGAAGTTGTGCAGCCGTCTCCCGTGGTGACGCTCAACCGCGCGGTTGCGGTCTCCAAGGTGCGGGGGCCGCAAGCCGCGCTCGATCTGATCGAGCCGCTTGCGCCGAAGCTCTCCAACTACTTCCATTTCTACGGCGTGCGCGGCGCCTTCCTGATGCAGCTCGGCCGCAACGAGGAGGCGCGTGTCGCCTTCGACCGCGCCATCGCGCTTGCCAACACGTCCGCAGAAGCGGCCCACATCCGCATGCACATCGATCGCCTGATCCGGGACAGCCAGCCGAAGGCTGGCGCGCGGCAGGGTGCGAAAGTGAAGTGACGCCGCACGCGTCATTCCGGGATCACCCTTCGGGTGCCCCGGAATGACGGCAGAATAATTTCGTCTTCAATTGTCGGCCTCCGCCGTTCCCGTTCGTCCTAAGCCCGTATCCACGGAGCTCCTCATGCTGAAAGCCGTTGCCGTCATCGCCATCCTGCTCGCCGCCGGACTTGCGGGCGTCCTCGCCTTTGCCCTGACAAAACCTGACACGTTCCGCGTCGAGCGGAGCCTCGCGGTGAAGGCGCAGGCCGGTGCGATCTATCCGCAGGTCGCCGATTTCCGCCGCTGGACCAACTGGTCCCCCTATGAGACCCGCGATCCCGCCATGAAGCGCACCTTCGGTGGATCTGAGGGAGGCAAGGGCGCGACCTACGCCTGGGACGGCAACAACAATGTCGGCGCCGGCCGCATGGAGATCCTCGAGGCGACGGGGCCGTCCAAGCTTCGCATCAAGCTCGATTTCGAGCGGCCGTTCGAAGGTCACAACACCGCCGAGTTCACCTTTGTGCCGCAAGGCGATGCCACTCTGGTCACATGGGCGATGTACGGTCCGGCTCCGTTCATGTCCAAGATCATGCAGGTGTTCATCAACATGGACAGCATGATCGGCAAGGATTTCGATGCCGGCCTCGCCAGCCTGAAGAAGCTGACCGAGAAGCAATAAGCCTCACTGCAAACGAAGAGGAGAGAAACGATGCTCAACGCTTATCTGTTCTATCAGGACACCTGCGAAGCTGCGTTCAACTTCTACGCCAAGGTCCTGGGCGGCAAGATCGACGCCATGATGCGGTCATCGGACGCGCCGCCGGACATGCCCGCCGCGCCCGGCCGCGAGAAGATGATCATGCACGCGCGAATGTCGTTGCCCGACGGCAGCGTGCTGATGGCTTCCGACGCGCCGCCGGAGCATTTCGCCAAGCCACAAGGTTTTTCGATCTCGTTCACGGTCAAGGATCCCGCAGATGGCGAGCGTAAATTCAACGCGCTCGCCGATGGCGGCACCGTCACCATGCCGTTCAGCAAGACGTTCTGGGCCAAGGGCTTTGGCATGTGCGTCGACAAGTTCGGCATTCCCTGGATGGTGAACTGCCCGGCCGAAGGGATGTGACAGGCGCGACCGCCTGCATGATCTGTTGAGTCCGCAATCCCCTCTCTGCACTGTCGCGCGAGAGGGGACGCCTGGATTTATCGCGTCATATCCGGATCGGTCGTGCGCTCGCTCAACGGATCGATCCGGTCGCGTCCTCGCTTTGCTGCGGCGGCTGAACGCAGCGAGGGCAGATCACGAGCTTGGTGCCGAGCTGCTTGTCGTTCTCGGCTTCGATCTCGTCATGGACCGCCCACCACGCCTCCGAGTATGGCCGCAAGGTGCCGAGCACTCGTTGCCGCTCCTGATTGGGATCACTTGCGGCGGGCGCGGGGTTCGTCGCGCGCCGCTTGGCGGCATGCGGGCGGTTCGAGCCTTTGTTGGGGTCCTGGCCGAGGCCATCCCATGCGATCGGGCGGCGCTCCTGCGCCGGTGCGACTGCACATCCAAGCAGCGCTGTGCAGAAAGTAAGCAAAATGAAGCCGCGTCGTATCATGCCGGACCCAAAGTTCGATGCGCAATGCGCAAGCTTCCGCACGGGAAACTTGCATCGCGTCGGTCAAATGGAACTTAAGGCAAACGATTGGCCGGCGTGGCCGAGGAATGAACGCGCGATTCGCATCACTTTGCGGGAGCAGTGAGGCCGCTTCGTGAAGCCATGCGGACTGCATCGCACAACAATTGACGCAATATTGGGCTGTAATCTGTACGTCAGAATCGCTATTGGTGACTCACAAAATCTAAAAAGCTGGGGTGGACGTCACTTGGAAGGGGAGCGACCGATGGCGGCGGCGCTACAGATCAATTTTGCCCTGTGGGGGATGCTTATCTGCGTCAGCATGAAGCTGGGGCCGGTGATCCAGACTCTTTATTGACGGCAGCCAAAGTGTAATGGCGTGGAGACCCCGGTGCGCACATTGGGTGCGAGCACAGGGAACCTGCCGTGTGGCCTCGGGCCGGCCAGGCCAATGCCTTTGATGTGACGTGACGCGGTTCACAGAACTCATTCACGTCACATGCGTGGCGGCTGCCACATTCGTCAGCGGCAGCGCGGATAGATCGCGGCGAGATCGCGCCCCTTGAGCAAGAGTAGCCGCGAAGTGAGGCCGCCACGGCGGCTGATCCAGTCGCGCACTGGGCCGGGATAGGCGGCAAGTACCGCGACCGATGCTTCCGGCTCGGCATAAAAGCGCCCGCGCCGGTCGACCGAACGTGCCGCATGGAAGCCGAGCACGGCGCGCTTGGTGACGCAGATGCGCTCGCCCGGCACGATGCTCAGCACCAGCGTGCAGGCAGACAGGCAGGGACCATCGATCACCACGCGCTCGCCGCTCTCGCGCACCTTCTCGAACAAATCGAGGAACGGCCCGACCTGTCCGCCCGGAGACTGGATGATGCGGATTTCAGCGGACGCGGGCGCGGCGGCGAGCAGGGCGGATGCGAGGATCAGGGCTTTGAGGGAGGTGACGCGTCGCATGAACTCTCCACCAACTCGGTTTCGTAGGGTGGGCAAAGCGTAGCGTGCCCACCTTCAGCATCGCAGATCCGGAAGAACGTGGTGGGCACGGCGCAAGAGCGCCTTTGCCCACCCTACAGAAACTGTGCCTACCCGTTCCGCCTTTGCCCGCGCAGCGTCGGCAGGCCGATACCCGCCGCATCGAACCCGCCATCAACGGCCAAAATTTGACCGGTGATGTAGCTCGATCGTTCCGAGCACAGGAAGTAGATCGCTTCCGCAAGCTCCTCCTCCAGGCCGTAACGGTTGAGCGGAATGGCGTCGTGATAGTCGGCGCGGATCTCCTTGGAATGCACCTGCTTCGCCATCGCGGTGTCGACCGGCCCCGGCGCAACCGCGTTGACGCGGATGTTGAGCGAGGCGAGTTCGACAGCGAGCTGCTTGGTCAGGTGCGCGAGCCCGGCCTTGCTGGTGCCGTAGGCCGAGCGCAGCGTCGAGGCGCGTACCGCCGAGATCGAGGTGATGTTGACGATGGCGCCGCCATCGCCTTCGCGCATCAAGGGAACCGCGGCCTTGGTGCAGAGGAACGGGCCGGTGAGATTGACCTCGAGCACGCGGCGCCAATCGGTCTCGGACGTCTCCATCAGCGGTGCGAACACCGCGATGCCGGCATTGTTGACCAGTGCATCCAGTCGGCCGAACCGGCGCTCGACCGCCTCCATTGCATCGCTCACCGCGGCGGCGCCCGAGACGTCGCAGGTCAGCGCCAACGTCGCCTCGCTTTGGTCGATTTCGGCGACCGCCCGGCCGAGCAACTCGCCCTCGATGTCGAGCAGCGCCACGCGCCAGCCCTCGCCAAGGAACTTCTTCGCGGTCGCAAGCCCGATGCCGCGGGCGGCTCCGGTGACGAGGGCGATTTTTTGCGGGGCTTGCGGCATGGGAGATTTGTCCTCGAGTAGCATATGGGCGCGGGAGTGCTGGCTCCTTTTACTGCGCTTTTGTGCTGACGAGGAAGAGGCAGGCGAGGGCTGCGTATAGCTGGCAAAATGCCAAATCCGTCACCCTTGAGGCGGCCGCTGCTTCGCGGCCCTCGAAGGATGACGAACATGGAGGGGAAGTCGCCTTTACGCCAGTTCCGCCGTGGCACGCTGCATGTTGGCCGACATGTCCGCGGTCACGATGCTCTGCTCCTCGACCGCGGCTGCGGTGGAGGCGATGAACTCGTTGACGCCTGCGATCGCGGCCTTGATCGCGGTCAGGGAGCTCGCGACATCGCCGGAGATGGTGTTCAGCGCGTCGATTTCGGACGTGATCGTGTCGGTCGCCTGCTTGGCCTGGCTAGCGAGGTTCTTCACCTCGGACGCCACCACCGCAAAGCCGCGTCCCGCTTCGCCGGCGCGGGCCGATTCAATCGTGGCGTTGAGCGCGAGCAGATTGATCTGGCTGGTGATGCCCGAGATCATCTCGACGATGCCGCTCATGGCCTGTGCGGCGGCCGTCAGCTTCTGGGCCTGGAGGTCGGCGGACTCGACCCTTGTGGTCGCGACCTTGGACGTCTCGCGCGACTTCGTCATGGTCTCGGAGATTTCGCGGATCGATGCGCTCATCTCTTCGCTGCCGGCGGCGACCGCCTCGATCATCCCGCGCGCGTTGTCGGCCTTCTTGCGGCCGATCGCCTGCGCGGTGATGTCGGTGGCGTATTTCACCACCTTGTACGGCTGGCCGTTGAGATCGAAGATCGGGTTGTAGGACGCCTGGATCCAGATCTCGCGGCCGCCCTTGGCGATGCGCTTGTATTCGGCCGCCTGGTATTCGCCGCGATTGAGCGCTTCCCAGAATTGGCGGTAGGCGGCCGAATTCTTCTCGTTCGGCTCGACGAACATGGAATGGTGCTGGCCCTTGATCTCGGCCAGCGAATAGCCCATCGCCTTCAGGAAATTCTCGTTGGCGGTGCGGATCGTGCCGTCCATGTTGAACTCGATCACCGCTTGCGACTTCTGGATCGCGGCGAGCTGACCGTCATTGTCGGCTGCCTTCATCTTCTGCGCGGTGACGTCAGTGGCGAACTTCACCACCTTGAGCGGCCTGCCCATCTCGTCGAGGATCGGGTTATAGGTCGCCAGGATCCAGATTTCCTGAGCCCCCTTGCCGAGCCGCTTGTATTCGGCCGCCTCGAACTGGCCGCGGTTCAGCCGCGCCCAGAAATCCTTGTAGGCGGAGCCCGCGCGGTCCTGCGGCGTCACGAACATGGAGTGGTGCTTGCCCTTGATCTCGTCGAGCGAGTATCCCATCGTCTTGAGGAAGTTCTCGTTGGCGGTGACGATGGTGCCGTCCATGTTGAACTCGATCATGGCCTGCGCACGACTGATCGCCGCGAGCTTCCCCGCGTCCTCCATGGTCCGCATCTTGTAGGCCGTGATGTCGGTGGCGAACTTGATGAAGCTGACCACCTTGCCGGTCTCGTCGAGCAGCGGCGCGTAGGAGGCATGGATCCAGAGCTCTTTGCCGTCCTTGCCGTAGCGCCTGTATTGCGTGGTCTGGAACTCGCCGCGGTTCAGGCTGGCCCAGAAGTCGCGATAGCGGGCGCTTTCGCGCTCGGCCGGGCTGACGAAGATGCTGTGGTGCTTGCCCTTGATCTCCGCGAGCGTGTAGCCGCTCATCTTGAGCAGGTTCTCATTGGCATCGAGGATGGTGCCGTCGAGCCCAAATTCGATGACCGCCTGCGACCGGTCGAGCGCCTCGACCTCCGCGATGGCGTGCCTGACCTTCTTGCTCAGGAAATTGAACACGTAAGCCCCGCAATGCTCGGATGCGATCCGATAGGATCGCCATACCGTTTCCCCTGAGCTGAAAAGTTGCATTGCTATCGTTGAGCATCGGTAAATCCTGAATAACGCTGCGACGAGCTCCGCGAGTCCGCGTGCGACAGCCAACTACTTCAACTGACAGCTGCTCTTGGTTTATATGCACGGTGGAGTTCACAATGCGGAGCCGTACTTGTACGGGGGCGCAGCCGAGATATTTTTCGCGCCGCCTTGCATGGCGGTGTCGGCGCGGTCAGGGGCGAACCGTCTTTAACAGGATGCCTCGTTGCGGAGACTAGCGATGCCCGACCATGAATGCCTGATCCGAGACCTCTTCGCCGCCTATCTCGCCAACGACCGGCAGCGGGTCGCCGACGCATTGGCCGACGATTTCCGCTTCACCAGTCCGTTCGACGACGACCTCGACAAGGCGACCTATTTCGAACGCTGCTGGAGCGACAGCGGCTGGATTGCACGGCATGACATCGAGCGCATCTTCGCCCGGGGCGAGGAGGCCTTCGTTACTTATCTCTGCCTTGCGACAGATGGCAGGAGTTTTCGCAACACGGAGTTCTTCACCTTCGCAAGCGGCAAGATCCGGCGCATCGATGTCTATTTCGGCGCTGCCCGGCAGGATGGTCGTTTCCTGCCGCAGCCGCGCTAGGGCCAGGCCCCTCAGATTATTTCCGCGGGCGTGTCGGTTCGGTGAGAGTTCGTTCGTCTTGAAGGCGAGCGGGCCTGCGCCTCACGGCGCATCCCGGAACCACCGCAGAAGCCAGGATACGACCCATGCGATTCATGATGTTGATGATCCCGCTCGGCTACGAGGCCGCGCCGCCGGACGTCCAGCTCGATCCCGAGCGCGTCGCGGCGATGATGCGCTACAACGAGGCGCTGAAGGACGCGGGCGTGCTGATCACGCTCGATGGCCTGCATCCGCCGTCGATGGGCGCGCGGGTTTCGTTTGCGACCGGCGAGCCTGTCGTGACCGACGGCCCATTCACTGAAGCCAAGGAAGTCCTTGGCGGCTATTGGATGATCGAGGTTGCCTCGCGCGCCGAGGCGATTGCCTGGGCGAAGAAGTGTCCAGCTTCGGCCAACGAGATCATCGAGATCCGGCAAGTCCAGGAGATGAGCGACTTTCCGCCCAACGTGCAGGAGGCCGCGGCCGGTTTCGGCGACCTGAAGAGGTAGCCACAGCGATCGCGATGAAATCGCGTCTGTCGTCAGTCAATCAGCAAGGAGAGAACCGATGAGCACCGAACATAAATTCCTCGCCGTCTATCTCGGCAGCACGAGCGGCGAAAAGATGAAGGCCTGGCATGCGATGCCCGAGGCTGAACGGAAGGCAAAAGAGCGCGAAGGCATGGCCGCCTGGCACGGCTGGGTCGAGAAGCACAAGGATGTCATCGTCGAGCTGGGCGGCCCGCTCGGCAAGACCCGCCGGATCGACGGACGCGGCATTGCCGAGATCAGCAATGCGCTGACCGGCTTCACGGTGGTGCGGGCCGCCTCGCAGGAGGAAGCTGCAAAATTGTTCGAGAACCATCCGCATTTTGCGATCTTCCCGGGCGAGGCGATCGAGGTCATGCCCGTGCTGCCGATTCCGCAGATGTAGCTGCGGACGAGGCCAATTGCGGGTGTGATGCCGTCGCTCCGGGCCGGCATCGCCCGTGAAAGTACGGGGTTAATCACGCCCGATTCCTGCTAGTGACCTTCACCGCCGGCTCATGTAAAGATCGTTCACATGAGCTGGCGCAAGGAGCAGCGCCGCGCCGAGCGCGGCTATCACCACGGAAATCTGAAGGAAGCCCTGTTGCAGGCCGCTCTCGGGCTGATCGCCGAGAAGGGCGCGGCTGGCTTCACCTTCGCCGATGCCGCACGCATGGCCGGCGTCAGCGCAGCGGCGCCCTATCGGCATTTCCGCGACCGTGACGAGCTGTTGTCCTCGATTGCCCAGCGCGGCTTCGAGCAGTTCGAGCAGCGCCTGACCGCGGCCTGGGACGACGGACGCCCCGACACAGTCACCGCGTTCGAGCGCGTCGGCAAAGCCTATCTCGCCTTCGCCCGTGAGGAGCCCGCGTTCTACAACGCGATGTTCGAATCGGGCGTGCCCTTCGACGCCAATCCCGCACTTCAGGCCGCCAGCGAACGCGCCTTCAACATCATTCGCGCTGCAGCCGAGCGGCTCGCGGCGCTGACGCCGCCGGGTAGGCCGCGGCCGCCGGCGATGATGATGGCGCTGCACATCTGGTCGATGGCGCACGGCGTGGCTTCGCTGTTCTCCCGTGGCGACGCCGCGCGGCGAAAACTGCCGATGTCGCCGGACGAACTGCTCGAGGCCGAGGTGCTGATCTATCTGCGCGGCCTCGGCTTCCCGACCGACCGCCGTCCTGCAGGCAAGGGCGCCGAGCCGCCGCCGGTGCCGCCGGAGGCGTCCTCCGGTTCAGGTGTGCCGCCGGCTGGTCCTTGGGGCAAGCCGAAATAAGATTGCGCAAAATAATCACGCGGGCGTGTCTGGCGGCCAGCTTGACAAAATCGCGGGATGGTCTAGCTATGTAAATGTTATTTACATTCACAACGGCGCTGGTGCCGTGATGGAGATGGGAAATGGCCTACACCGCTGACGTTAATCGCTGGCGCGGCCCTTCGGACCAATACCAACAATACGAGCGTCCCCGCATGCTCGATACGCCCTGGCATCCCGGCTGGATCGCCGTGACCATCCTCGGCTTTATCATCTGGTGGCCGATCGGACTTGCCCTTCTCTTTTTCACACTCGGGAGCAGAAGAATGTCGTGCTGGAGCCATCAGGATCGCTGGCAGAACAAGATGGAAAAGATGCAGTACAAGATGGACCGCATGCGCGGCCGCATGGAGCGCCGCGGCTTCGGCTTCGGCTTCGGCCCGCCGTCCTCCGGCAACCGCGCCTTCGACGAGTACCGCTCGGAAACGCTGCAGCGGCTCGAGGAGGAGCAGGTCGAGTTCAGGAACTTCCTCGACCGTCTGCGCCACGCCAAGGACAAGGAAGAGTTCGACCAGTTCATGGCGCAGCACAAGACACGTCCGACCCCGCCGCCGACCGACCAGCAGCAGGGCTGACCTTCAAGGCTGACACCTCTCAAAGCCTTCAGGCGCATGCCCCCAAAGTCCTGATGGCCCCGAGCCGCCCGTCTGCGCAACCCGCAGGCGGGCGGTTTGGTTTTTGGGATCTTGCTTCGATCTCTCGCGTGCGCGAGAGCAGGCATCGGCCGCCATCGTTGCTCGCATTGCTCGTCGTGCCGCGCCTAGTCCTGTCGCGAGATGCAGGTTGCAATTTATCGCGGTGGCAACTGACAAGCACTAGACCGGACGTTGCCGAGAATGCCGCCCGGTTGCGGCGGTGTGGTCTGTCCGGAAAATCGAATCTCCTCTTGCAACCAAAGGGTGTTGTGCATAATCTTGGGACGTTTTTCAATCGATGATATTTGGCTGAATATTAGGGAGTATTTTCGTGCGGATCGTAACGATCGTTCGGAAGGTAGCCCCTCGCTGCTATCCCAATTACCTCAAGGCTTTTGAAGACGGCGACGAAATCTTCGACCGCTTCAAGATCAACACTCCGCTTCGCATCGCGCACTTCCTGGCTCAGGCGCTATATGAAACCGGCCGCGGTACGGTTCTGTTCGAGAGCCTCAAATACAAAACCGCGGCGCGACTTCTCGAGATTTTCGGCATCGGCCGTCACAGCGCGGCGATCCGGCCCGATGAAGTCGATCAATATCTCAACAACGATCGCGCCTTGGCCGAGCGCGTCTATGGACTGGGCAATCCGAAGAAGGCGAAGGAGCTCGGCAATACCAAGCAAGGAGACGGATACAAATATCGCGGCGGCGGCCTGTTGCAGACGACGGGCGGAGCCAACTACGCACGCATGGGCAAACTTGCCGGCGTGGATTTCTACAACAACCCGGATCTGATTGTCGCTCCAGAAGCGGCCCTCCTTCCCGCGCTCAACGAATGGAATGAGGGAGGCATGAACACTTATGCGGATCAGAACAACATCCGTGCGATCACGCGGACCATTAACGGCGGTTACAACGGCTTGAGCGGCCGCACGGAACTGTTCGAGATCGTGTGGAGCGCGATCGGCAAGAGCGGCGCGAACCAGGTGGCCTGGAAAGCCGCAACCACGTCGGACGAAACGCGCGAGCTTCAGGAGGCCCTGAACGATCTCGGGGCTGAGCCGGCGCTTGTCGTGGATGGACGATATGGTCCCGCCACCGCGCAGGCGGTCGAGTGGTTTCAAAACCACGCCAAGATCCCGGTCGATGGAAATGCAGGCGTGGTGACGCAGGCGGCGTTGATTCTCCGCCTGAATTCCCGGACGGCTTCAGAGCGCCCCTGAGAGCGTGCCGCCTGTGACGCGCGAAGGTCGCCGGAGCTTCGCAAATGGATGTCTCGATTATTGAGGGCCGAATTTTAGCAAGTTTCATTACGCAGAAGGAATTGAGCATGACCGACGGCGAAAAGATGCTGAAGCTGGCCGAGTCCCGCATCGGCGAGAAATACGTCAATGTCTGCGTTCCCAAGAACAACAAGAACTGGCACGGTCCATGGGACTGCGCGGAGTTCATGTCCTGGTTGGTGTGGCAGGTCGGTGGATTCCTGTACGGATGCGTCGACGACAACGGCAATCCAGCAACGGTCGAGGCCTATACCGGTGCCTGGAAGAGCGATTCACAAAAACTTGGAAAGCGCGTGCCGTGGCGGCAGGCAGCCTCTACGGTGGGAGGCATTCTTCTCCGCTATCCGCCCGGACCGGGCATGATGGGGCACATCGTCGTTTGCGACGGCGAGGGCGGCACCGTGGAGGCGATGGGAACGGCCTATGGCGTTCGTCGCGGCAAGGTGTCGGGCCGGAATTGGGATACCGGCGTCTTGCTGCCGAACTTCACGTATGGGGCGGCGGGTGGAGCACTCGACCTGGTTGAGCCGAGCCAGCTGTATGCGCTTGGGCAGCCGAATATGAAGGCGTCCGTCGTTCGGGACATCCAACGCGCGTTGAAAGAGCTGGGGTTCAATCCGGGGCCGATCAACGGTGAATATAATGACCTGACGGTGGCGGCGGTCGCAGCGTTTCAGGCGACCAAAGGACTCATTGTCGACGGACAGGTAGGACCGCAGACCGCAAAACGGTTGAAGATCGAACTCTAGGGATCGGCGGACTCTTCCACCTGCTCCGCGCGCGACGGAGGCGTCCCGGCGGCATGACTGGCGCCGGGCTGCATCGCATGACCGCCAGCTTCAGCGCGCGGTGGCCAGCTGCGCGTGAACCGAAGCCAGGAATTGTTCGTAGGCGTGATCCACGATCTCGTTGAGCGATCGCGTTCGTGCGAACATCGCCTTGGCCTCGGCGAGAAACTCCTCGCGGGTCGGTATCTTCGGCAGATGCAGGTGTGTCAGCGCGTCGACGCCGTCATGCGCGCGATTGAGGATGTCGTGCAGCGTCGGCAGCTGCAGCTGGGTCGGGTCGGCCCGGTGCAGCGCCGAAGAGATCGCGTGTGCAAGCTTCGGCGCGTCGAACCGCCCGGCAAGCTCGCGGGCGGCCCGATTGATGACGCGGGCGCCGAGCGGCTGCTCATTGCGCAGCACCTGTTCGGGCGGCGCCTTCATGTTCCAGACGATTCCGAACCAGGACAATACCGTCAGCACGTAATAGGTGACGTCGATCTCCCACCAGCGAAAACCCTGCCGCACGCTGCTCTGATAGGCGTGGTGATTGTTGTGCCAGCCCTCGCCCATGGTGAGCAGCGCCAGCAGCCAGTTGTTGCGGGAATCATCGCCCGTCACGTAGCGCTTGCGTCCGTGCACATGGGCCAGCGAATTGATGCAGAAGGTCGCGTGATAGACCAGCACCGTGCTCCACAGGAAGCCGACGATCAGACCCGACCACCCGGCCACCAGGAAGCAGAGCGCTGCAAGCACGAAGGCCGGCAGCAGCTCCAGCCGATGCAGCCACATCAGCTCAGGATAAACCGTGAGATCGCCGACTTTCACGAGATCGGTCGCGTCGTGCTCCCAGTAAAAGATCCAGCCGAGATGGCTGTACAGGAAACCGCGCTGACGCGGCGAATGCACATCCAGTTCGGTGTCGGAATGCAGATGATGATGCCGATGCTTGGCCGCCCACCACAACACGCTCTTCTGCGCGGTGCTTTGCGCAAGGCAGGCCAGGATGAACTGAAACACGCGGCCGGTGGCGAAAGCCCGATGGGAGAAATAGCGGTGGTAGCCGGCGCCGATCGCAAACATCCGAACGACATACAGCGCACCACAGATCGCGACGGCCTGCCACGTGACGCCTGACCAGATCGCCGCAAAGCATCCGAGATGGACCAGCACGAACGGTATGGCGGAGGGGTACATGACGTCGTCGTGGTGGTCGTCGGCGGGCGCGTTGGGCAACATGTTTCAGCGTGACCTCAGGTAACGGGGATCCGGAATTTGCATCGGCAGCACCGAGGGCTGCCGGGTACGAAAAACCCGCGGATGGCGGACCACCGCGGGGCTTGAGCGAGCTGCTTTGCGTGTCATCCCGGCTAAAGCAGCATCAGCCGAAAATCCGACTGAATATATGGGCGCGGATGGCTGGCATGCAAGCTCGTAGCCTCACGGGGAGCTGCGGCATGGTGCTCAGGTAGTCACGGCGGCTGCCGCGTGGCGCGCGGGTCGTCCGCGGCCTATATTCGACACGTGAAGGAAGCACCAAAGCACCGGAGGCGGCCTTGATGGCAGCTGCGACCGCAACGAACGATCGCCTCTGGCAGAACATACGCGCGGAGGCGCAGCGCGTGTGCGAATCCGATCCCGTCTTCAGCAAGTCGCTTGCCGATGCAGTGCTGGCGCATGATAGTTTTGCCGCGGCTCTGGCCGATCTGATCGGGCGCAGGCTTGGCGGCAACGCCGCCGGGCAGGCACGCTTCACGGCCTTTTCTATCGACGCCTTTCGTGGCGCGCCGGAATTGATCGAAGCGGCCGGCCGCGACTTGCAGGCGATTGTGCTCCGCGATCCCGCCGTCGCCGGCCTGTTGCCGCCGCTGCTGCATTTCAAGGGCTACGTGGCGCTACAAGCCTGGCGCGTCTCGCACCGGCTCTGGCGTCATGACCAGCGCGACGCGGCGCTGCTGTTTCAGAACGAGGCCGCGAACGTCCTGCAGGTCAGCATTCACCCGGCGGCCAGCATCGGCTCGTCCGTGTATCTCGACCACGCCACCGGGATCGTGATCGGCGCCAATGTGCTGATCGGCGATGACGTCACCATTCTCCAGAATGTCAGCATCGGCCGCGGCAGCGAACTGCCGACGCGCTCGCCGCGTATCGGCTGCGGCGTCTTCATCGGCGCCGGCGCGACCATCTTGGGCGATATCCGGATCGGCGATTTCGCCAGGATCGGCGCCGACACGGTCGTGACTTCCGACGTTCCCGGCGGCTGCACCGCGGTTGGAAATCCTGCGCGGTTGACCAATTGTCCCGCGCCCGCTTCGGCGGCCTGAGGCGCCATCACGTCATGAGATGCGGCGGAGCGCGGCCCGATCAGCCGCAAAGGCAGGGTCGCCGAGGTCTGCCCCCGGCGACATCCCGTTGCCTCAGGCGGCGCGGCGATGGCTCTCGCCGCCATGCTGGGGCGTGACCGGCTCCGAGCTGGTCTGGCCCGGCGCATCCAGTACCGCGACGTGGTGACGATAGACCATCTCCCAGCCCTTCCATCCCGTGAACAGGAGGATGCCGACCACGATCAGGGAGAGCACCACGCCCCACGGCTTGATCGCAGTCTCGGCGCCTTGCGCGTAGCGCAGGTAGAAATTGACCAGGGCCAGCACGACCGCCGCGAGATTGCCGACCATGTGGTACCAGGCATCGTTGAGGCGGCGGATGCGGGGCTCGCCGAAGAAGTCCGTAAAGCCGGCCACAGCCGCGACGAGCGCCATGACGATGCCAGCCCCGATCAGCCACATCGCGGCTCTGGCCCAGAAATTGTCGCCGGTTCCGATGAAGGCCAGATCGGCGATGGGCGCGCCGACCAGGCATGCGACCGGGAACGGGATCAGCATGGGGTGGAGCGGGTGATCGCCGATGGCGGCGGTCGTCTTGGGGTTGATGGTCATGGCAACACCTCGCGGAAAGTGATTTTTGGGACAATTTTTCGGGCGAGGGCTGGTTCCTCCGGTCGCACGGACACGCGGAACTCTCGCGCCCCGGACGCACCGCAGCGTCTCTTTGACGATGCGCTGCTGAGCCGGGGCCCATCTCACCGCACATGCACGCCGCATCCCGGGTCCGGGACACGGACTAGGCCTGTCCGCCCATCCCCCTGCGCCACCTACCTTTCCGGCAACCAAATTCACCCCTGGTAACCCCGCATTAACCAACGCCGGGCTCTGGTAAGGGCGGACAATCGCGCCCAAAGCCCGAAGCCAGGGACCGTCAAGGCCCGGGGCCAAAGGCCCATAGTTTTGACATCTTGGCAGGGAATGCAGACGGCCGGCTCTGGACGAGCCCCTGCACCCAGAAAGACAAGGCTTTGAGCGGGCTTGCCGGCCGCGCCGGTGCTAGCGCGGCCATTGGGGAACCGGCAGCCATTTGCTGGCCGGCACATCGGGTAACGATCGCCTTGAGAGGATACTGCTTATGAATCCGGCCGACGTGGCTCAGTCAGCCCTTCCGGTTGCCGCTTCCGCGGACGTGTCGCTGATCGCGCTGTTCTGGCAGGCTCACTGGATCGTGAAAGCGGTGATGCTGGGACTTCTGTCCTGCTCGGTCTGGGTCTGGGCGATCGCCATCGACAAGATCTTCCTGTTTGCCCGCACCCGCCGCTCGATGGACCGTTTCGAGCAGGCGTTCTGGTCCGGCGAATCGATCGAGGAGCTCTATCGCACCCTCTCTGCCAAGCCGACGCATTCGATGGCGGCCTGTTTCGTGGCGGCGATGCGCGAGTGGAAGCGCTCCTTCGAGAGTCACGCCCGCTCGGTCGCGGGCCTGCAGATGCGCATCGACAAGGTCATGAACGTCTCGATCGCGCGTGAGGTCGAGCGGCTGGAACGCCGTTTGCTGGTGCTTGCGACCGTCGGCTCCGCCGGCCCCTTCGTCGGCCTGTTCGGCACCGTCTGGGGCATCATGTCGAGCTTCCAGTCGATCGCGGCGTCGAAAAATACCTCTCTGGCGGTGGTGGCACCGGGCATCGCGGAGGCGCTGTTTGCGACCGCGGTCGGCCTTATCGCCGCCATTCCTGCCACTATCTTCTACAATAAGTTCACGTCCGAGGTGAACCGGCAGGCCCAGCGGCTGGAAGGCTTCGCCGATGAATTTTCCGCCATCCTGTCGCGTCAGATCGACGAGCGGGGCTGACGGACGGCATGTATAGTGTGAAGGGCAATTTGGGCACGCGATCATGGCGATGAACGTTGCGAGTTCGTCCGGAGGCGGCGGCCGCCGCGGCCGGCGCAAGCCCGTCGTGGCCGAGATCAACGTCACGCCGATGGTCGACGTGATGCTGGTGCTGCTCATCATTTTCATGGTGTCGGCGCCGATGCTCACGGTCGGCGTGCCGCTCGACCTGCCGCAGACCCAGGCCAAGAGCCTCGAAAACAACGACCAGAAGCCGATCCAGATGTCGATCGACATCAAGGGCAAGGTGTTCATCAACGACGCCGAGATCGCGATCAACGAGCTGATACCCAAGCTGAAGGCAATCACCGACGCGCGCGGCGGGCTCGAGGAGCGCATCTATCTGCGCGCCGACAAGAAGGCGGATTACGGCACGGTGGCCAGGGTGATGGGCCAGTTGTCCGGCGCCGGATTCAAGAAGCTCGCCCTCGTCACGGAAGCGGATCAGGGGTAGGCCGTGAAGGTGAAGGTCGACAAGACACTCGTTGCGTCGATTGCCCTGCATGTCCTCGTGCTGGGATGGGGGCTGGTCACCTTTAGCAGCAAGGCCTACGTCGCGCCGGAAGAGTCACTTCCGATCGACATCATCTCGACCGATCAGCTCGCGAAGATGATGGCCGGGCAAAAGACCGGCAAGAAGGAAGAGCCCAAGCCCAAGGTCGAGAAGATCGCCGAGCCCAAGCCGGAGGAAGACGCCGTCGGCAAGGTCACCGAGAAGAAAGAGCTGATCAAGACCAATTCGCAGCCAGAGCCGCCGCCGAAGCCGGTCGAGAAGCCGGTGGAGAAGAAACCCGAGCCGCCGAAGCCTGTGGCCGAGGCGAAGCCGAAGGAAGAGCCGAAGCCGCAGGAAAAGAAGCCTGATCCGGCCAAGGAAGATCCGATCGCCGAGCTGCAGAAGAAGCTGGAGACCAAGAAGCCGCCGCCCAAGCCCGTGGAGCAGAAGGTTGCGGCGGTGCAGCC
>NZ_AJQF01000191.1:0-2477 GCF_000261705.1 Bradyrhizobium genomosp. III
AGCGCAGCTTCGATCCCGCGCAGATCCAGCGCGACCTCGACAAGCGTGCCGCGACCCGGCACGAGCTCACGGGAACGGCGCTGAACGCCTCGGCCTCGCTGGGATCGGCGACCGGCACTGCCGCCAACAACATTGCGACCTGGCGCGGTGCGTTCCAGGCTGCGGTCAAGCGCTGCTTCACGCCGACCTATAACGGGCAGGACGCCGACCAGTACGAAGCCGACATCGACATTCCCATGAAGATCGACGGATCGCTGGCGTCCGAACCCATCGTGGTCGCGGTGAGGGGGCCGTCGCGGTCGATCGCCCAGGCGGTGGCGGAGAGCGCCAGGCGCGCCATCGTGCAGTGTCAGGTCTACGCGTTCATGCCGAAGCAGCAGTACGAGAGCTGGAAGCTCATTCCGATGACTTTCGGCCTGAAAGATATGTTGTGACATCCGAACAAAAGAATTTTGCAATGAATGACGTCCGATCGATGAACCGCCGCCGCTTCATGACCCTGACCGGATCAACGCTCGCGATGCTCGGGGGCGGACGTGCCCTCGCTCAAGGCCAGGACGGCCGCATCCGCATCGATCCCACGGCATTCCAGCCGATCCCGATCGCGATCACCGGCTTCGTGCCGGGCTCGCCGTCCGACGGCGACGTCGGCAACGGCGTCACTCAGGTCATCACCAACAATCTGAAGCGCTCGGGCCTGTTTGCCCCGATCGACCAGGCCGCCTTCATCGAGCGCATCAGCAACATCGACGTCGCGCCGCAATTCCAGAACTGGAAGACGCTCAACGCGCAGGCCCTCGTCACCGGCCGCATGACGCGGCAATCAGATGGACGGCTCAAGGCCGAATTTCGCCTGTGGGACGTGGTCTCCGGCCAGCAGCTCGCCGGACAGCAATATTTCACCTCGCCGGAATATTGGCGCCGCATCGCCCACATCATCTCCGACCAGATCTATGAGCGGATGACCGGCGAGAAGGGCTATTTCGACAGCCGCGTGGTGTTCGTGGACGAGAGCGGCCCGAAGGAGCGTCGCGTCAAGCGGCTCGCGATGATGGACCAGGACGGCGCCAATGTGCGCTACCTGACCCGCGGCTCCGACCTCGTGCTGACGCCGCGCTTCTCGCCGAACTCGCAAGAGATCACCTATATGGAGTTCGGCCAGGGCGATCCGAAGGTCTATTTGTTCAACATCGAGACCGGCCAGCGCGAGATCGTCGGCAACTTCCCGGGCATGACCTTTGCGCCGCGCTTCTCGCCGGACGGCCAGCGCGTCATCATGAGCCTGCAGCAGGGCGGCAATTCCAACCTGTTCGTGATGGATCTGCGCTCGCGCTCGACCACGCGCCTCACCGACACGCCGGCGATCGATACCTCGCCGTCTTACTCGCCGGACGGCACCCGCATCTGCTTCGAGTCCGATCGTGGCGGCAGGTCGCAGATCTATGTGATGGCCGCGGGCGGAGGACAGGCGCAGCGGATCTCCTTCTCCAAGGACGATACCAATGCCAGCTATTCGACCCCGGTGTGGTCGCCGAAGGGCGATTACATCGCCTTCACCAGGCAGGGCGGCGGGCAATTCTCGATCGGCGTCATGAAGCCCGACGGCTCCGGCGAGCGGCTGCTCACCTCCGGCTTCCACAATGAGGGCCCGACCTTCTCGCCGAACGGCCGCGTGCTGATGTTCTTCCGCGATCCCGGCGGCAATGGCGGGCCGTCGCTGTACAGCGTCGACATCTCCGGCCGCAACGAGCTCAAAGTGCCGACGCCCGGCTTCGCCTCCGACCCGGCATGGTCGCCGCTGCTATCCTCGACTGCGGGTTGACAAGAGAGCGCTAAAACATCGCGCGTTCAGACGCGCGATGTTGTCGAAAAACGCGCCGATTTTTTCGACTTTTCTGCGCAAAGCAAGCCTTCCTTCACCTTGTGCTCGGCAAGGCTTGCCTAGTTGCTTGATATTTAAGCGGAAATCGGTTCGCTGATACCGAAAAACAACTCGACTTTAACGATGTTCCCTCAGAAAGACTTCATCTGGGCTGGGTAAGACTACGCGCCAAACAGGACGCGTAACAAGCCAATGCAACTGGCCGACCAGAAGCAGAGTGATCGAGACGAGCTGGAGCCGATACTCTACGCCGCTCTCATCAACTCCATGGTGCAGAATTTCTGGGCGATCTTCCTCGGCTCGGCCTCCGCGGCCGTGGCCGCGGTGATGACTGCGTTGAAGACGGGCGACGTCTGGCTGTGGCCGCTTGCATTCCTGCTGATTGCCATCGGCACCGCGCGCGCCTTCCAGATGCGCGGATATGAAAACCGCACCGAGGTGCTGTCATTCGAAGAGGCCAAGCACCTGGAGCCGCGTTACTGGATCGGCGCGCTGAGCTATGCGGCCGTGCTCGGTGTGTGGGCCTTCGTCGTCATCTACAACAACAACGATCCGGTCGCCGACATGCTCTGTGTCGCCATCGGCATCGGCTAAA
>NZ_AJQF01000192.1:0-4330 GCF_000261705.1 Bradyrhizobium genomosp. III
AGCCCCGGGTGATCCAGTGGCACGTCGCACTGGCCTGCGGTCCGATGTCGCTCGCCTTGCTGCTGCACGGCGGCTTCTACCACATCGGTCTTGCCATCCTGCTGGTGTTCTTCTTCATCGGGCTCAAGAACATCAACCTCAGCCTGCATGCGATCTTCGTCAAGGCGCTGACCTCGAGCTTCCGCGAATCCGCGCTGGCGAGCCAGTTCGACACCGCGCTCAACAACATGCCGCACGGCCTGTGCATGTTCCGCGCCGACGGCCGCCTTGCGGTGATGAACCACCGCTTCGGCGAGCTGATGGCCTTGCCCGAGGACCTCGTCAAGCGCGGCGCCACTGCCGCCGATATCGCGGCGGCCTGCGTTTCCGCCGGGTCGATCTCGGCGGAGAGCGGCAACCACATCCTGGCCGAGATCGAGCATGCGCGGATCTGCGAGATCGTCACCGCCGATCCGGATTCCTCGCGCGGCCGCACCCTGGCCTGGACGTTCCAGCCGATGACCGGCGGCGGCACGGTGCTGCTGCTGGAAGACATCACCGAACGCACCAATGCGGAAGCCCGCATCAGCCATCTCGCCCGTTATGACGAGCTCACGGCGCTGCCCAACCGGGTCAGCTTTCACGACGAGATCGAGCGGCTGCTGAAGAATTCGCATCATGCCGAGCGGCTCTCCGCGCTGCTCTTCGTCGACCTCGACCAGTTCAAGCAGGTCAACGACACGCTCGGTCATCCCTGCGGCGACCAGCTGCTGTGCGCCGTCGCCAACCGTCTGCGCGAAATGCTGCGCCCCGAAGATTTCGTCGCCCGTTTCGGTGGCGACGAATTCGTCGTGTTCCAGCAGAACATCTCCTCGCCCGAGGACGCCGCCGCGCTGGCCCGCCGCATCGTCGAGCGGCTGAGCGAGCGCTACCGCATCGACAATCATTTGGTCGAGATCGGCGCCAGCGTCGGCATCGCGCTGACCTCGCCGGGCGATGCCAGTGCCGATACGCTGCTCAAGAACGCCGACATGGCGCTGTACCGTGCCAAGGCCGACGGCCGCGGCACGTTCTGCTTCTTCCGCGACGAGATGGCGGCGACCGTCGAGGCCCGCCGCATCCTCGAGCTCGACCTGCGCAAGGCGCTCGCCAACGAGGAATTCGAGCTGTTCTACCAGCCGCTGGTCAATCTGAAGTCCGGCAAGATCACCACTTGCGAGGCGCTGCTGCGCTGGAATCATCCGGTGCGCGGCACGGTCTCGCCGATCGACATCATCCCGGTCGCCGAGGACATGGGCCTGATCGTCGATCTCGGCCGCTGGATCCTGCGCCGCGCCTGCATGGAATGCATGAAGTGGCCGGAGGGCGTCAGCGTCGCCGTCAACTTCTCGCCGCAGCAATTCCACCAGCGCGACGTGCTGAGCGAAATCCGCTACGCGCTGGAGGTGTCGGGCCTGCCGGCGCATCGGCTGGAGATCGAGATCACCGAGTCCTCGCTGCTGCGCAACACCCAGCTGACCCACGACATCCTGTCGCAATTGCATGCGCTCGGCGTGCGCATCTCGCTCGACGATTTCGGCACCGGCTATTCCAGCCTCAGCTATCTGCACAATTTCCCGATGCAGAAGGTGAAGATCGACCGCTCCTTCCTCGAAGGCATCGACACCGACCGCCCGCTGACGCTGTTGCGCGGCGTGGCGCGGCTGTCCGCCGATCTCGGCATGGCCGTCGTGGTCGAGGGCATCGAAACCAACGAGCAGCTCGATCTGATCAGCGCCGACGGCACCGTCTCCGAGGCGCAAGGCTATCTGTTCAGCCGTCCGGTGCCCGCCGTGCGGATGCGCCAGCTGCTCAACGCCTCGCATGGGCGGCGCGGCGAAGGCCAGCTCCACGTCGCCAGCTCGCGCTCCTTCGCTTAACTCCGTTTCTCGGAACGTCCCATCATTTCAGACTGTTGCAGGGTACCGTAGTGCTACGGAGGTTAACCCTAACCCTTCGATTGCTTTGCATACTTGTTAAGAAGGTGTTAATAAATCATGGCGCGCGCGTAAGTTGTCTTGCAGGAATTGCCTTCGAATGCCGCGACGTGAGTGTGTTTAAGGAGTTGGAATGCAGTCCTCAGCCAGATCTGTCATTTCGGCTGTTGGACGGGGAGCAGAGCTTCTGACCGACGTCGATTATCATCTTGCCGAAACCGTCGCGGAGAAGGAGGAGATCTACAATCTCCGCTACCGCGCCTATCTGCGGGAAGGCGCGGTGAAGCCCTCCGCCGATGCGCGGGTGACCGACCGCTACGACGAGCTGCCGAACGCGTGGACCTTCGGCGTCTATCTCCATGGCGAACTCTGCAGCTCGGTGCGCATCAGCGTGCTGACATCGGAATGGCGCGAGTCCACCTCGGCCGATGTCTTCCCGGACATCCTGCTGCCGCGGCTCGATCGCGGCGAGGTCATGATCGACCCGACCCGCTTCGTCGCCGATCCCGACCAGGTCAAGCGGGTCCCGGAATTGCCCTATCTGACGACGCGTCTCGCTTACATGGCCTGTGAGCATTTCAATGCCGATCTCGGCCTCGCCATCGTGCGCCCCGAGCATCAGGCCTTCTACCGGCGGGTGTTCCTGCATGAGACCATCGCCGAGCCGCGGCTGGTTCCCGGCCTCACCAAGCCGTTCGGACTGATGGCGGCGGACTTCCCGACCTTCCGCAAGAAGGTGTTCGAGCGTTATCCAATCATGCGGTCGACTGCCTTCGAGCGGCGGATGCTGTTCGGGCGCGGCGGCCAGCGCCAGGTGCCGCAGCGGCCGGTGCTCGTGGCTGACGCTGCGCACGCGGACGCCGCGCACGCCTGAGTCGGCGATGGCGTGGATGCGGCTCCAGGTTTGAGCCTGGGCTCTGCCCCTTACCCGTCACGCGTCGCCACGCATCGCGCCCTGGGCCCAAAATTCCGGCGAAAGCCGGGTTTTTGCCGGCCGCCGCGGCTTGCCTTCACCCTCGCGCCACATTTACAACCCATTAACCATGACGGGTGCTTTTCGCTGGTTGGGGGCATTTGATCGGCTGAGGCAAGGTTCCGTCAAGGTTGACGGAACGTTCGCTTAACCAACCCCCTGTAGACCGGACAGCAGTGGACTAACGTGAGCGTGGAGGCTCCGGAATGAAACATCCTATGCGTATCCTCCAGGGATTGAAGCTGGTCGCGGTGCTCGCCGTCGCGCTGTCGATGGGCGCCTGCGCCAACAAGAATGCCGCGACGGATGCGATGGCCAATGCGGCAACACCTGGCAGTCAGCAGGATTTCGTCGTCAACGTGGGTGACCGCGTATTCTTCGAAAGCGACCAGACCGATCTGACCCCGCAGGCGATCGTGACCCTGGAGAAGCAGGCGCAGTGGCTGCAGACCTATCCGCGCTACAGCTTCACCGTCGAAGGCCACGCCGACGAGCGCGGCACCCGCGAATACAACATCGCGCTCGGCGCCCGACGAGCCCAGTCGGTGCGTTCGTTCCTGGCCTCGCGCGGCATCGATCCGAACCGCATGCGCACGATCTCCTACGGCAAGGAGCGGCCGGTCGCCGTCTGTAACGACATCTCCTGCTGGTCGCAGAACCGTCGTGCCGTCACCGTGCTGAACGCGAGCTCCTGACGCCGAGATACTGACACTCAGTCAGGCGCCGTTCATCTTCCAAAACCGATTATGCCGGCGCCCTCTCGGGCGCCGGTTTCGTTTCAGCAAACCGTGACCTAAAACCCCTTGGTTCAAGTCACGGTTTTGGCGTACTCCCTTCCTCATTATGTGGCGCGGCGAATGGTCCGCCGTGGGCCACGTCGCTTTTGTCGTCAGGGCAAGATGTCATCGAAATTCAAGGCAATTACCGGCACCGTGGCAACCGTCGCGCTGCTCTCTTTGTGTTCGCCCGCAACTGCGCAGTGGGTCTTTGCGCAGTCGGATGATGCCGATCCCGAGATGCGGATCGAGCGGCTGGAGAACCAGCTGCGCCAGCTCACTGGCCAGAACGAAGAGCTGCAATACCGCAACCGCCAGCTCGAAGAGCGGCTGCGGGCGCTCGAGGGCGGCGCCCAAGGCGCGCCCGGACAGGCGCCCAATGTCGCGGCGATGCCGCCCGCCCAGGTCGGACCAGGTCAGGTTGCGCCCGGCTATCGCCAGCAGCCGCACCAGCAGGCCGTGCAACCGAATTACGAGCAGCCGCAGAGCGCGGCTTCTGCGCCGATCGTTCAGGAGCAGCCGGCGCCCGGCGCTCCCGGCACGCGCCGTCGCGGCGATGCCTTCGATCCGAACCAGAACCCGAACGCGCCGGGTGCGCCGCGCGCGCTCGGCGGCGGCCCGCAGCC
>NZ_AJQF01000193.1:0-13362 GCF_000261705.1 Bradyrhizobium genomosp. III
GCTCGATCTCGCCAACACCGGCCCCCGTTATCAGCAGCAGGCCGCTCCCCCGGCCGCGCAGCCCGGCTATCCGCCGGCCCAATCCGGCTCTCCCGCGCCGGCCGGCGGCGCCGGCCTGACCACGCTGCCGCCCTCGGCAACGCCGCGCGACGAGTTCGACCTCGGCATCGGCTACATGCAGCGCAAGGACTACGCGCTCGCCGAGCAGACCATGAAGAACTTCACGCAGAAATATCCGAGCGACCCGCTGCTCGGCGACGCGCAATACTGGCTCGGCGAGAGCTACTTCCAGCGCCAGCAATATCGGGACTCCGCGGAAGCCTTCCTCGCCGTCACCACCAAATACGAGAAATCGGCCAAGGCCCCGGATGCGCTGCTGCGGCTCGGCCAGTCGCTCGCCGCGCTGAAGGAGAAGGAGGCCGCCTGCGCCGCCTTCGGCGAGGTCGGCCGCAAATATCCGCGCGCCTCCGCCGGCGTCAAAGCCGCGGTCGACCGCGAGCAGAAACGGGTGAAGTGCTGACGTCGGGGTCCTGACAACGCGGATGGCGCTGCGCTAGACATCGTAACCATCCGCCTGCGACGGTCAGGGCCGCGTCATGTCAGACGACGACAATTCTCCGATCTCGACACGCGAGGCGAGGCGGCTCTTCGCCGGCCTGAAGAGCGCGCCGGCGCTGGTGCTCGCCGTGTCGGGCGGGCCCGACTCGGTCGCGCTGATGTGGCTTGCGGCGCGCTGGCGGCGCAGCCTCGCGCGCGGCCCGCATCTCACCGTCGTCACGATCGATCACGGCCTGCGGCGAGAGGCGGCGCGCGAGGCGCGCGAGGTCAAGCGGCTCGCCACGGAGCTCGGATTGCCGCACCGGACCCTGCGCTGGCGCGGCGCAAAGCCGAAGACCGGACTGCCGGCGGCGGCGCGCGAGGCGCGTTACCGCCTGCTCGCGCAGGCCGCGCGTGCCGTCGGCGCGAGCCATGTGCTGACCGCCCACACCCGCGACGACCAGGCCGAGACCCTGTTGATGCGCCTGTTGCGCGGCAGCGGACTTGCCGGGCTGTCGGCAATGGCCTCCCTCAGCGAGCGCGACGGGATCGTGCTGGCGCGTCCGCTGCTCGAGGTCCCGAAGTCGCAGCTGATCGCGACCTTGAAGCGGGCCAGGATCGGCTTTGCCGACGATCCCACCAACCGCGACACCGCCTTCACCCGGCCGCGGCTGCGGGCGCTGCTGCCGCTCCTTGCGGCCGAGGGTGGCGATGCCCGCACGCTGGTGCGGCTCGCGGCCCGGCTGGCGCGGGCCAATGCGGCGGTCGAGCTGCTGGCCGACGGCGCCGAGCGCTTCCTCCATTTGAGGGATCGCGGCGATGCGCCGCAGGCAGGTGTTCGAAGCTTCGAGGCCTCGGCCTTTGCCGTCCTGCCGGAGGAGGTCCGGCTGCGGCTCCTGCTGCGGGCCATCAACGCGCTCGGGCATGAAGGGCCGGCGGAACTCGGCAAGGTTGAGTCTCTCCTTGCCGCGCTCGACCAGGCCATCGCCGCAAGCCCTCGCACGGGCGCAAATGGCCGGCAGGCCCTGAGGCAGACCCTTGCGGGAGCCTTGATCAGCCTTGCCGGCGGGCGTATCCACGTCGCACCGGCGCCGGTCCGGCGTCGCAAGGGCGGATAGGCGCGGACGAGGGCGGATCATGACACCGGCCAATTCGGCCCCGCGCCGTCAGGACACCTTAACCAGGCAGGAAAAACCCCGCTTCGGACGCCATTATTTCAGCGGGAATCGCTCTAAGATGGGATAAATAGTCCCACCTCGTTCCCTTGGCAGCGACGGGGACGGCACCTAAATTGTATGCGTCTAACGATGAGGATTCCTTGGGGATTTCCTCGTAGAGCCCAAGGATGAGGCCGCGATCCGCGCGACCACGAAGGAAGATCGATGAACGCCAATCTGCGCAATTTCGCCCTCTGGGTCATCATTGTCTTGCTGCTTTTGGCGTTGTTCACGCTCTTCCAGAATCCGGGTCAGCGGGCCTCCTCGCAGGACATCGCCTTCTCGCAGCTCCTGAGCGAGGTTGACCGCGGCAATGTGCGCGACGTCGTGATCCAAGGGCCGGACATTCACGGCACCTTCACCAACGGCTCCAGCTTCCAGACCTATGCGCCCAGCGACCCGACGCTGGTGAAGCGCCTCTATGACAGCAAGGTGCAGATCACCGCGAAGCCGCCCGGCGACAACGTGCCGTGGTTCGTCTCGCTGCTGGTCTCCTGGCTGCCGTTCATCGCCCTGATCGGCGTGTGGATCTTCCTGTCGCGGCAGATGCAGGGCGGCGCCGGCAAGGCGATGGGCTTTGGCAAGTCGCGCGCCAAGATGCTGACCGAAGCGCATGGCCGCGTCACCTTCGAGGACGTCGCCGGCGTCGACGAGGCCAAGCAGGACCTGCAGGAGATCGTCGAATTCCTGCGCGATCCCGGCAAATTCCAGCGCCTCGGCGGCCGCATTCCGCGCGGCGTGCTGCTGGTCG
Organism: Bradyrhizobium genomosp. III; assembly: GCF_000261705.1. Classification (NCBI taxonomy): domain Bacteria; kingdom Pseudomonadati; phylum Pseudomonadota; class Alphaproteobacteria; order Hyphomicrobiales; family Nitrobacteraceae; genus Bradyrhizobium; species Bradyrhizobium genomosp. III. The sequence continues at coordinate 2,506 of NZ_AJQF01000193.1, forward strand.
GCCCTCCCGGCACCGGTAAGACCCTGATCGCGCGTGCGGTCGCGGGCGAAGCCAACGTGCCGTTCTTCACCATCTCCGGTTCTGACTTCGTCGAGATGTTCGTCGGCGTCGGCGCGAGCCGCGTCCGCGACATGTTCGAACAGGCCAAGAAGAACGCGCCCTGCATCATCTTCATCGACGAAATCGACGCGGTCGGTCGTCATCGTGGCGCCGGCCTCGGCGGCGGCAATGACGAGCGCGAGCAGACGCTGAACCAGCTGCTGGTCGAGATGGACGGCTTCGAGGCGAACGAGGGCGTGATCCTGATCGCCGCGACCAACCGTCCCGACGTGCTCGATCCCGCGCTGCTGCGTCCGGGCCGCTTCGACCGTCAGGTCGTGGTGCCGAACCCCGACGTCGTCGGCCGCGAGCAGATCCTCAAGGTTCACGTTCGCAAGGTGCCGCTTGCCCCCGATATCAACCTCAAGACCATCGCGCGCGGCACCCCGGGCTTCTCCGGCGCCGACCTGATGAACCTCGTCAACGAGGCCGCTTTGACCGCCGCCCGCCGCAACAAGCGGATGGTGACGCAGGCCGAATTCGAAGAGGCCAAGGACAAGGTGATGATGGGCGCCGAGCGCAAATCGCTCGTCATGACCGAGGAAGAGAAGTTGCTGACGGCCTATCACGAGGGCGGCCACGCCATCGTCGGCCTCAACGTCGTCGCGACCGACCCGATCCACAAGGCGACCATCATTCCGCGCGGCCGTGCGCTCGGCATGGTCATGCAGCTCCCCGAGCGCGACAAGCTGTCGATGTCTCTGGAGCAGATGACCTCGCGGCTCGCGATCATGATGGGCGGCCGTGTCGCCGAAGAGCTGATCTTCGGCCGCGAGAAGGTGACCTCGGGTGCGTCCTCCGACATCGAGCAGGCGACACGCCTGGCCCGGATGATGGTGACGCGCTGGGGCCTGTCCGAGGCGCTGGGCACCGTGTCCTATGGCGAAAACCAGGACGAGGTTTTCCTGGGCATGTCGGTGTCGCGCACCCAGAACGCATCGGAGGCGACGGTCCAGAAGATCGACACCGAGATCCGGCGTTTCGTGGAAGAGGGCTACAACGAAGCGACGCGTATTCTCACCGAGAAGCGCGCCGATCTCGAAGCGCTCGCCAAGGGCCTGCTGGAGTTCGAGACGCTCTCCGGCGACGAGATCGTCGATCTGCTCAAGGGCAAGAAGCCGAACCGCGAGTCCGTGCTCGAGCCGAGCACGCCGCGCGCCTCCGCGGTGCCCCCGGCCGGCAAGTCGCCGCGCCCGCGGCCCGATGCGGATCCCGGCCTGGAGCCGCAGCCGCAGGCGTAATTGCGAGCGGCAGGTGAGATTGCAAAACGCGGCGGAAACGCCGCGTTTTTTGTTGGCTGGCGGTTCGCGGATGCAGGGCGCTCCCGGCGCGAGCGAAGCGCGCGGCTTCCGGGGCAAACGCGGGAATCACTAAAGAAGAACTTAACGCTTGCGTCCTATTTTGGCCCGCCATGACTGACCAGGTCGTCCACAGCGCGGTTCAACCGTTTTCGGCACGTGCAGCGCTCCCTTGGGCAGTGGGCATCGGCGTCTATGCCCTGTTGCTGATCGTTGGGCCGTGGCTGCTTGGTGATCCCGACAGCTATTCTCATATCGAGGTCGGGCGTTGGATCATCGCGCATGGCACCCTGCCGGAGAGCGATCCCTTTTCGTTTTCGAAGCATGGCGCGCCCTGGATCACCTTCGAGTGGCTCTCGGAAATCGTCTACGCCGGAGCCTACGCATTGTCCGGCTGGCCCGGCGTCGTCGTCGTCGCAGCAGCCGCGATAGCGCTCGCCTTTGGCCTGTTCACCTTCTTCCTGCTGCGCGAGCTCTCGCCGGCCCTGACGCTGCTCATGGTGATCGCGGCCGTCATCCTGTTGGCGCCGCATATGCTGGCGCGGCCGCATGTCCTCGTGCTGCCGGTGATGGTGATTTGGGCGGCGGCCCTGGTGCGCTGCATGGATCGCGGCGGGCCTCCGCCATACTGGGCGCTGCCGCTGCTGGTGCTGTGGACCAATCTGCATGGCAGCGTGGTGCTCGCGCTCGGGCTGATCGGTCCGGCCGTGCTCGAGGCGCTGCTGCGTGAGGAGCGAAGCGAATGGCCGCGCGTGCTGCTGCGATGGCTGCCCTTCTCGGCCCTTGCCCTCGCGGCGTCCTGTCTGACGCCGCACGGGCCGGAGCCGCTGCTGATGCCGCTGACGACACTCGGCCTCGGCTCTGCGCTCGCCTGGATCGGGGAATGGCGGCCGCAGGATTTCAGCCATCTCGGTGGCTTTGAGTTGCTGCTGCTGGCCGGCATCTTTGCGCTCGCGCGCGGCGTGACGTTGCCGGTCGTGCGGGCCCTGGTGGTGATCGGCCTGCTCCATTTCGCACTGGCGCAGGTGCGCAATGCGGATCTGCTGGCCATGCTGGCGCCGCTCTATCTGGCGGCCCCGTTGGGCCGGAAGTTCGGCGGGCGGATCACGGACGATGCGGAGGGCGCGTCGCGCGGCCTGAATCTGGCCGCGCTCGGTGTTCTGATCGCGATGAGCGGGGCGGCGCTGGCGCGCGACATACGGCCGGCTACCGTCATCACCCCTCAAGCTGCCGTCGCGCAAGCCGACCTCGCCAAGGCGGGGCGCGTGCTCAACGATTATTCCTTCGGCGGCTATTTGATCTTTGCCGGCATTCCCACCTTCATCGATGGTCGCGGCGAACTGTATGGCGGGCCGTTCATCGACCGCTACAATCGTGCCCTGGCGCTGGTTGACCTCGCAGATTTTCTCAAGCTGCTCGACGAATACGACATCGGCGCGACGCTGCTCGCGCCGCGGACACCGGCGGCCGCGATGCTCGACCGGCTGCCGCAGTGGCAACGCGTCTACAGCGACGACGTGGCGGTCGTGCACAAGCGGCGGGATACGCCGCAAAGATAAGTCAGACGGACCCGAAGGCCGCGTACTGGCCGCCGAGCGACACGCCGCTCAGGGCATCTTCGAGGCGACGCGCCGGTTTGGTGTCCCAGGGGAGCAGCAGAAAATGGCGGGCGCCGATCTCGCGCAAGCCGCCCGCAGCCATCAGCTTTCGGACTTTGCCGGCACTGAGCAGGACGGCGTCCCGGTCGAACTCGCAGCGCGCAACGGCAAGACGTGTCAGCGGGTTGTAGGGATTGTGCTCGATCACGCAGACGAGCCCCCCGGGCCGCACCACCCGCCGCATCTCGGTGATGAAATGCGTCCATTCGGCCGGCACGATATGGTGCATCACGCAGATGGCCGTGACGAGATCGAAGCTGGCGTCCTCGAAGGGAAACGTGCGGCCGTCAAACTCGCGGTAGTCGACCCCGCTATTGGCCGCGCGGGCCTGCGCCAGGCTGGCCGACGAAACGTCGATACCGCTCAAGCGGCCGACCATGCCGTGCAACAGGGGATGAAGGCTGCCCACGCCGCAGCCGACGTCGAGCATGTCGGGCCTCTCGGTGTTCAGCCGCTGCGCGATCAGATCGCCCAGGAGATCGGCCTTCGCGCGCATGAAGAAATCATGCGGCAAGCCGGAGAAGTCGATCGAGGACTGGACAACGTCACGGTAGTTGGCGTGATAGCCGTCGAAGAGCTCGCTCATGCGCCGGGTCACTCGTTGACTGCGTGGATTGCAGGCGCTGCCGCCGCCTCGTTGCGATCGAAGCCGGCGCGCGTCTGCACCACATAGAGCGGGCGGCGTTTCACCTCGGCATGGATGCGGCCGACATACAGCCCCACGATACCGGTCATCAGCATGTTGATTCCGCACAGCAGGGACACGACGACGATCGTCGACGACCAGCCGGTCACGAGATGGCTGTCCTTGCTGAGCCACAGCAGGATCACCCAGCCGCCGTAGAGCAGGGCCAGTCCCGAAACCGTCAAGCCGCACCAGATCGCAAGCCGCAGGGGCAGATCGGAAAAGCCGAGCGCGGCGTTCACCGCGAGCCGCACCATCTTGAACAGCGGGTATTTGGTTTCGCCCGCGGCGCGCTCGAGGCGGTGGAAGGCGACCTCGGCCTGCCGGAAACCGAGCCAGGCGATCATGCCGCGTACGAAGCGATCCTGCTCCGGCATCTGCCTGAGTGCGTCGAGCACCTTGCGATCGATCAGGCGGAAGTCGCCGACATCGGCGGGGATGCCGACCGAGGACATCCTGCCGAGGAGCCGGTAGAACAGATGCGCAGTCGCACGCTTGAACCGGCTTTCGCCTTCGCGTGACAGGCGGCGGGCGTGGACGACGTCGTTGCCTTCCTGCCATTTTGCGATCAATTGCTCGATCACTTCGGGCGGATCCTGCAAATCGGCATCCATCACGATGATCGCGTCACCTTCCGCGGCGTCCATGCCGGCGGTGATGGCGACCTGATGGCCGAAATTTCGCGACAGGCCGACATAGCGAAAGCGCGGATCGCGCTTGGCGAGCGCCTGGAGCACGATCGAGCTGGAATCGCTGCTGCCGTCGTCGACAAAGATCGCTTCAGCCGGACCGTCGAGCCGGGACAAGACCAGGTCGAGCCGGCGCAGCAGGACCGGCAGCACGGCTTCCTCGTTGAACACGGGGATGACGAGGCTGTAGCGGATCGATCTGGAATTGGCCGCCATGCGAGAGATTTCCGGCTGGGTTGCAGGGGCGGGAGTCTAGTTCGGCGGTGGTTAAGGTCGCCTTGCCGCGACTGTTAAGGATCTAGGGCACTCGGGCGATTGAGGGCGGAGGCGGAACGGAATGGCGATGCACGATTAACCATGCTTGCGCAGCCGTGGCGTCGGTCTAGGACCTGCGGCGGATCTTGTAGAGAACAAATCGCTCCGAGGTGTCCAGCACCTCGAGCAGTTCCGGCAGCGGGTTCGCGGCCGGCGGTCCGAGCACATAGAGATAGTCGTAGTCCCGGTACCAGGTGCGGATGAACGGCGGAACGTCCGCCGGCGGCCGGCTTGTCGCAATCGCGGTGAGCAGCTCCGACGGCACCGGCCCTCCATAGGGAATGGCAAGGCGGCGCACGCCCTCGCGGGGCCGCACCGGCTGCTTGCCCGCTTCCGTGAAGAGGTTGGGCACGAACGCGTTGGCATAATGCACGGCCAGCGTCGGCGCATAGTACATCGGATACGAGGTGAGATCGGCGAAGGGCGGATCACCGTTGTCGCCAGTGCTTCCAACGAGAACGCGTGAGCCGCGCTCGATCTTCTGGAACGAGGCGATGATCGCCGCATAGTCGGCGCGGTAAGGCAGCCACACCGCGAGGACGATCGCGAGATTGATCAGTGTGATCCCACTGATCGCGGCGAGCGCAGCCGTTCTCCAGGCCCGGCTCGGCAGCGACAGCGAGCAGAAGGCCGGCAGGATCAGAGCTGCAGCGGGAATCACGCGAAGGTCCACGAACGAGGTTCCGAACAGCTTGGAGGGAATGACCAGGTAGAGCAGTGCAAAGCCGATCGCGAGCCAGAGGCCGGCCGGCTCGAGCTTCAGGACGCCGCGCCTTGCGGCGAAAAGCAACGAGATCATCAGCGCCAGCCCGGTCACTGCCGATGCCGTCAGGCTGTAGCCGTTCAGGATGCGCATCGGCCAGACCGGCTTGAATCCGAAGAACCAGCTCGTCCCCTCGCTTCCGATCGAGCCCGCCGTCATTTGCATGATCCCAAACAGCACGAGCGCCGGCAGGGCCAGCGCGCCGAGCCGCGCGGCCACGCCCAGGTACGATGCGCGCTGCCGACGAATGCGCGAGAGCTCGTAGAGGCCAAGCGTCGCGCCGTGGATACCGAGGGAGAAGAAATGCGCCGCATACAGCGCAGCGACGAACAGCAAATTGGCGACGAAACGCAGCGGCCATGGGCCTTCGGCCAGCATCAGGTAGATTGCGATGCCCCAGAGAGCGAGGCCGAGGCCAAACTCGAAATTCACGAAGCCCCAGCTGAACGGCAGACAGTAGAGGAAAGCGAGCGCAGCGAAGCCGGCAAGATGAACCCGGCCCTTCCGCGCCCATTCCAGCAGCAGCGCGCCCCCGACGATCAGCAATTGGCTCAGCAGCAGAAACAGCCGCGTGGCGTTCTCCACGCTCATCAGCCGCGCCAGCTGCGGCACCAGCAGATCCATTCCAAGGTTGGGATAGAAGGCCCAGGCCCCCTCGTAATACGGATTGGCGTCGGGGGTGCCGTTCCGGCTCAGAATGTACATGCGGGCGAGGTGATTGGGATAATCCACCATCGCGGGAATGGGGGTCAGCAGCACCGGAAGAAAGGAGACCGCCGCCAGCACCGCAAGAACGGCGATTCCCACGGACCGCTCCGAGTCGAGCCGAGCCGGGATTGTCAAAGTCGGCCTGTCAAAAGAAGACATGTCGCGGGATCGCCGGGGTTTGAGCGTGGTGTGCCAGGTCGCGTCGACGTCGCCTTTGGAGGGACATCTCACGGTTACGAGTGCGCGCCCTCAAGGAGGCTCTCACTTCGAAGGCGTCGCGGTCGCGCTGTCCGCATGGTCTCGCACATGGATCACCGCGATGTCGTCCGCATAGATCCGCTTCCAGCCCTTGAGCTGGTCGAGGATCTGCGGGCCCGGCGCATCGGCAACCAGGAGCGTCGCGTCGATCTTGTACTCGTCCAGCAGGCGCGGCAGCAGCTCGGGCTTCTTGCCCTCCGTCGCCTTGAAGAAGTCCATGACGAACTTCTCGCCATAGAGCTCGGCACGGCCGTCAACGAAGACCGGAATATCGCGCGAGATCAGATAGCCGCCGAACTGGTAGGCATTGAAGATGCGCTGCATCTTGCGTTGCTCGAGCACGTCGACGGCCGCAACCGGCGTGTGCGTCGTTGTGAAGGTGAAGCGGTGGTGCGCCATGTAGAGCGACGTCGAGGTCCAACTCGCCGCCACGATCATCAGCGCGCCAAGCGCGGTGACATAGCGGGCGGGCCAGCGCCCGGCACCGGCGGCGTCAGGCGCCGGGCGCGGGAACATCTCGCCGAGCGGCTTTGCCAGCACCAGCGGTACCACGAACGCAAATGCCTCGATGCTCCTGACATGGGTCAGCGCGCACCAGGTCAGGAACAGGATCAGGAAGATCCGGGGCGCCGACAGCACCAGGCCGCGATAATAGCCGAATGCGATCAGGCCGAGCAGGGCGCCTTCGAATGGGGTGAACGTGGAGAAGTTCGCGGGCATCCATTCGAAGATCAGCGACAGCAGTTCGCCGAGGCCGAGAATATTGGTCGCGCCCAGCAGCGTCCGCCAGCCATACGGCGTGCAGCAGCTCGCGATCAGAGCACCGATTCCGAACAACACCCAGCGCATGAACAGCTGGAGCCGTCGTCCCTTCTCGGCGTGCTCGACGGCCTCGAGCGCGATCGGGCCGATCAGCACGAGGCCCAGCACGAAGCCGCCATGCAAATTCGCCCAGAGCGCCATCAGCGGCAGCCAATACCAGGACGGCGCGCTCTTGCGGTCGGCAGCTGCCATCAGCAGACCGACCCACGCCACCATGACGGGCAGCGCCAGGATATGCGGCCGCGCCAGCACGTGATGGGCCGACAGCAGCAGCGCCAGCATCGCGAACAGCACTGCGCGTGGTGCCTCGATCTGCACGTCGAGCAGATAGACGAAGATCGCGACCGTGACCGCGACCGCGACCGCGGTGAGGATGACGGGACCTGCCCAGTCCCATTGCGCGTGGGAATAGGCGAACAGCACCTGCGACAGCCACGACGTCGACATCCATGGCGCGCCCGTTCGCGTGAACGAATAGAAGTCGGTGGTGGGCATGGCGCGGTGATCGAGGATCCATTGCCCGATCTTCACCTGCCAGAACGAGTCGGAGTCCTGTAGCCGGGTGTCGCCGAGGTAGAGGAAGAACAGATAGACGCCGGCGCCGACGCATAGCGGCACCAGGGCCCTCGCGCGGCTCTGCGCCGCGATGCTGTTGGCAAAGGAAAGTGACATGCCGCCTCGTCGTCCTGTTGTTCTTGTCGGTCGGGCATGATCCGGACCCGGCGGGCCGCGTTGGCGCAAAGTGAGGTGCGGTTTCCGAGAAGATCATGCTCAAGCAATCACCTGAAGCGCGATGAAGGATTCATCTCATCGCGCGCCAGTCCGAGCGGGCGGCATTGGATCACGGGCGGTCATAACTTCGGGTAAACCTGCAGGCTACGCCGGTTTCATGTCCCGACAATTTAACGGATTGTTTTAGATTTCGATTTACCATCGGCGAATACACGCAAACCGCTCGGTGTTTACGCAGACGAATTAACTGCGGCGCAATTCTTTGCCTCTACGTTTGGTTCCATGGTCGGGCGGCGCTGGGAAGCCGAAAAGACCAGATCAGTTGTAGCCTCGTGTACTCATTTGGAGCACTCTATGAAGAACCTCGTTGCGCGTTTCCTGAAGGATGAATCCGGCGCCACCGCCATTGAATACGGCCTGATCGCTGCCGGCATCGCGCTGGCCATCATCACCGTCGTCAACAATCTCGGCACCACGCTGAACGCCAAGTTCACCTCGATCTCGAGCAGCCTCAAGTAAGGCCGGCCGACCTGAGAATTCTGAGAGCCTCGTCCAAGACGAGGCTCTTTTCTTTTGTGGGAGGGCTTGCTGCCGGCCGATCGGCTAACGGACGAGGTGGCGTTTCGCGGGGAGGTGTCCGGCTCTCATTTTGGCGAGCCCGCGGCTTGTGTCTTGAGCCGTGTGGCGGGCGTTCCTGCCCGTGCGAGGCGCGCGAGAGCTGGGAGCCTGAAGCATGATCCGGATCATGCTCGAGATTTGGTTCGTGCCTCACTGTGACGTGGAGGGTTTGGTCGGTGCGTCGTTGCGGACATGGACCACGGCGATGTCATCCGCATAGAGTCGTTTCCAGCCCGGCAAATGGTCCATGATCATCGATGCCGGGACCGTCCTGTTCAGCAGAGTCGCGTCGATCCGGTAGGTTTCGAGCAGGCGCAGCAGGGTCTCGACGTTCTTGCCTTCGACAGCCTCGAAATAGTCGAGCACGAATTGCTCGCCATACAGTTCGGCGCGGCCGTCGATGAAGGTCTTGATGTTGCGGGTGACCAGATAGCCGCCGATCGGCGCGGTGCTGAAGATCCGCTGAGCGTGCCGCCGCTCGAGCAGGTCGACCGCGGCCGCAGGAGACGGATCGCTGATGAAGGCATAGCGGTGCGGTGTGGCATAGGACCGCGTGATGCTCCAGCCGGCCGCGACGATCGCGAGCGCCGCGATCGCGGTCAGCGCAAAAGAGGGCCGCGTTTCCGTTCCCCTGGGTGCAACGGACCTCGTCATTCCAAAATGTTCGGCGAACGGTTTCGACAGCACGAGCGGCGTCAACAGCGCAAAAACCTCGATGTTCCTGAAGTGGCTGAGAGCCGCCCAGACCAGGCCGAGCAGCAGAAGAATGCGGGTCGCGGTCAGCACCACGCCGCTGTAGTAGCCAATGGCGATCAAGCCGAGCAGGCTGACTCCGAACAGATCGAGCGAGCTGAAGTCGGCTGGCCTCCACTCCCCGATCATCGAGAGCAGCTTGCCGAGGTTGAGGATTTTCGTCGACGCGAGGAGCGTGTTCCAGCCATAGGGCGTGCAGCAGCTTGCCGCAAGCGCGGCAAGCCCGAACACGGTCCAGCGTGCGGCCAGTGCAAAGCGGTCCTTGCGATCGGCGGACGCGATCGCATCGAGGCCAACGGCTCCGATCAGCGCTAGACCCATGACGAAGCCGCCGTGAAGATTGGCCCACAGCGCCATCAGGGGCAGCAACAGCCAGGATGGCGCGGTGCGCCGGTCGGCGGCCGCCAGCAGTCCGCCGACAAAGGCCAGCATGACAGGCAGGGCCAGCATGTGCGGGCGCGCGAAAAAATGGCCCATCGACATCACGAGAATTGGGGCGATGAGCAGCAAGGCGCGCGCGGGATCCAGATAGGGGTCGATCAGGTGCGCGAAAATCGCCGCGGTCGCGCCGATCGCGAGCGACGTCAGGATAACCACGCCCGCCCAGTTCGACGGTTCATAAACCAGCGCGAACAAAACTTGCGACAGCCAGGAACTCGAGATCCAGGGCTCGCCGTCGCGCGTGAACGAATAGATGTCGTTGTGGGGCAACGCGCGGTGTTCGAGGATCCACTGGCCGATCTTGATCTGCCACAGCGTGTCGGAATCCCGCAGCATGATGTCACCGACGCCAAGAAAGAACAGGTAGGCACCGGCACCGATGCAGAACGGCAAGATCCAGCGTGCTAAGCCGCGCGCGGGAGCGCTGCTTGTCAGGGAAACCGACATTGAACTCTCGGGGTTGGATCGACCACGCAGTGACGGCGCATCCGCACATCACCATGATCGCGTTTAAGTTGAGGTAAACCAAACTGATCCTCCGCGGTCATCCCGCGTAAGGATGCGTTTATTATGCTTAGGCGTGCTCTCCCGAGGTGCCGGGCGTTCGGATGCTCATTTGCGTCTTGTCATCCCGCCTGAATAGTTGTTCAGTCTTTGCGGGGCGATTTGCATCTTTTGCGTGACGAAGCGTTTTGCCGCAGGGCGTGCGGCAGGCGTGTGGGACAGGAAGCGCGCCATGGTTTATCGGCGGACGCATCAAGTGGTGAAGCGCCTTGCGGCGCGGCGCAGTGCGATCTTGACGGCGGCACGGGAGACTGCAGCGGAAGGCGGGATGGCGGCGGTGCAGATCGCGCCCGTCGCGGTCCGGGCCAATGTCGCGGCCGGCACGGTCTACCGCTACTTCCCCTCCAAGGCCGAGCTGATCTCCGAGCTCATTGCCGAGGTCTCGCGCGATGAGCTCGCGGCGATCCGCCGGGCGGCCGATGCCGCGCCGGGGCCATCCTCGGCGCTGGCGGGC
>NZ_AJQF01000194.1:0-7808 GCF_000261705.1 Bradyrhizobium genomosp. III
GTCGCAGCGGCGGCTGGCCTGGGGCATTCTGGCAGAACCGGTCGATGTCGATGTCAGCGCCTCCCGCCTTGCCAGCCGGCGGGAGATTGCCGGCGAGATTGCCGCCCGGATCGACGCCGCGGTGCGTGCCGGTCACCTGCCCGCCCAGGACACCGCACTCGCCGCCACCGCCTTGCTCGGCGCGCTGCATGAGGCCCTGGTCGGGCCGTTAGCGCCTGACAATCTCGACGATCCCGTCAAGATGCGCGATGCGGTGCAGACCGTGACGCTGCTGGCGCTGCGTGCGGTCGGCGTCATGGACGCCCGCGCCCGGGGACTCGTGGTGCAGCAGACGCTGCTGCCGGCCGCGAAGGCGCTCGTTGGGGCGTAAAATCGCCCTGTGCACGAAGCGGCCGGCCTGACGGCGCTCAGGTGGTTGACTGAGCGAGCCTTTTCGCAAAACCACAGCACGATCGCCGGGCCCTCCGGCTACTGTGCATGGGGTTGTTTTTCGACTTTTTGTTTGGCGTGCCCTGGCGGGCCTACATGATCGCGTCGCCCTCGGGGCCGACCGAGGCGATGCGCACCATGTTGGTGGTGCCGGGGATGCCGAGCGGCACGCCGGCGACGATGATGACACGCTGGCCGGCGCGGACGAAACCGTCCCGGAACGCGATCTGGCCGGCGCGGCCGACCATGTCGTCCTGGTCGCGCGCGTCTTCCGCCACCACGCAATGCACGCCCCAGACCACCGCGAGCCGTCGGCCGGCGGTGATGTTCGGCGTGATCGCCACGATCGGCGGCTTCGGCCGCTCGCGCGCCACCCGCACTGCGGTCGAGCCCGAGCTGGTCCAGCAGATCAGGGCGGGAAGGTCGAGCGTCTCGGCGATCTGCCGCGCGGCGTCGGCGATGGCATCGCCCGCGGTGGATTCCGGCGCGGGACGCTGTGCGGTGAGCACGGAACGATAAATCGGGTCGCGCTCGACCTCCTCGCCGATGCGGTTCATGGTCGAGACCGCCTCGACCGGGAATTTGCCGGCCGCCGATTCCGCCGACAGCATGATGGCGTCGGCGCCCTCATAGACGGCCGTGGCGACGTCGGAGACCTCGGCGCGGGTCGGCACCGGCGACTGGATCATCGATTCCAGCATCTGGGTTGCGATCACCACCGGCTTGCCGGCGCGGCGCGCCATCCGCGTCATCTGCTTCTGCAGGCTCGGCACGCGCTCGAGCGGCAATTCGACGCCGAGGTCGCCGCGCGCCACCATCAGCGCGTCGGAGGCCTCGATGATGTCGGCGAGGCGGTCGATCGCCTGCGGCTTCTCGATCTTGGCCATGACCGCGGCGCGGCCGCGGATCATCTTCTTGGCTTCGATCACGTCGTCGGCGCGCTGCACGAAGGACAGCGCGATCCAGTCGATGCCGGTGACGAGCGCCGCCTCGAGGTCGGCGCGGTCCTTCGAGGTCATGGCGGAGACGGGCAGGTCGGTGTCGGGCAGGCTGACGCCCTTGCGGTCGCTCATCTTGCCGCCGACCACGACCCGCGTCACCGCGTGCTCTTTCGAGGTCTCCTCCGCGATCAGGCGCACCTTGCCGTCGTCGAGCAGCAGCGCGTGGCCGGGCCGCAGCGCCGCCAGGATCTCGGGATGCGGCAGGTGGACGCGCGTGGTGTCGCCGGGGGCCTTGTCGGAATCCAGCGTGAAGGTCTGGCCGTTCTGCAGCTGCACCGAGCCTTCGGCGAAGGAGCCGAGCCTGAGCTTCGGGCCCTGCAGGTCGACCAGGATGCCGATCGGCCGGCCATAGCTGCTCTCGACGTTGCGGATCGTCGCCACCAGCTCCCGCATCTTGTCATGCGGGGTGTGGCTCATGTTGATGCGAAATAGGTCGGCGCCGGCCTCGAACAGGCGGCGGATCATCGCGAGGTCTGAAGAGGCTGGGCCCAGGGTCGCGAGAATCTTGATACGGCGAAGACGCCTCATGGCTTATTTCCAGACGGGGGCGAGGGAGCTGGCGGGAGGCCAGGCGGGGCGGGGGGCGTACCACCGGGCGGGCTATTGGGCAAACCCGGAACCCCGCCCGGGCCAACCGGACCGGGGAGGCCGGGTACGCGCTGCTGCGCCGGCTGTTCGTTGGCATCGGTGAGCTGCACCGTCCACGCCCGCTGCTCACCGGTATCGACCTCGAAATAGCCGGTCCGGTCATAGCCGCGCGCGAGGCAATCCTCGGTGCCGCGGATGGTGAACTCCTTGTCGCGCGAGCACATGAAGGCCTGCCCCGACCACTCGCCGCCGCGGTCATAGTCGATGGCGTAGATGTAATAGTAACGGGCGACCAACGTTCCCCGCAGCAGGGTCTCGCAGGAGCGGGACGAGATGTTCCACCAGCCCTCGGTGGTCCAGCCCTCGGCGTCCTTGTAGCCGAGCGCAATGCCGACCCGGCTCGACGTGTTGTTGCAGAGACGGAAATCGGCGGAGGCCGGGCTGCTCCACAAGCACAGCAGGCCAATTGCCAGCACCGGGACCAACCGGGCGAGCATGCGAAGGGGGAAGCGGGGAGATTCGGCGATCATTGTCGCGGAAGCTATATCAGATCATTGGCGATTTGGCGTAGGGGGCCGGGGAACTGCCTCAAGGCCGGGTTCGGGTCGGTTTGCGCCGGGATATGGCAAAATCTGTGACAGGACCCACCTGATCCCGTAAGGGTGACCGCAATCGGGGCAGGCCCAAAGGGATATCAAGGGACATAGCCATGGCAATCGACGACAAAACCAGAACGGAGCTCGAGGCGGCCGCCTTCCGCCGTCTGGTCGATCATCTGAAATCGCGGACGGATGTCCAGAACATCGACATGATGAATCTGGCGGGCTTCTGCCGCAACTGCCTGTCCAACTGGCTCAAGGAAGCTGCCGACGCCCAGGGCGTCGCCTTAAGCAAGGACGAGAGCCGAGAGGCCGTCTACGGCATGCCCTACGAGACCTGGAAGTCGAAATACCAGGGCACGGCCACGCCAGAACAGCTCGAGACGATGAAGAAGGTCCATCCCCACGGGCACTGAACGGCGCGGGCGCGCCTCGCTGAGTCGCACCACACAACAGCTTTCTTGGCCTCGCCGCAGGAAGGTGTGGGCGCGCTGTGGACGAGCGCGATGCTGCCTTGAACGCAGTCGGTACCAACCCTAAGGGTCTACCAGCACGCGCGGTGAGGGATGCCGGCGTCACCTCGTTTTGCCAGTTCCATTGGGAGTACCTAGATGGCCACCTCCGCCGCCGTCCGCGACGACGAGCCCGCGACGAAATTTGCCAAGGACCAGCTCAAATCCATCATCGAGCGCATCGAGCGGCTGGAGGAAGAGAAGAAGGCGATCTCCGACGATATCCGCGACGTCTATGCCGAAAGCAAAGGCAACGGCTACGACGTCAAGGCGCTACGCACCATCGTGCGCATGCGCAAGCAGGACCCCAACGAGCGCGCCGAGGCCGAGACGATTCTCGAGACCTACATGCAGGCGCTGGGCATGCTCTGAGGCGGTCGCGCCTCAAGCACGACTGCGGCAGCCCGGAGCACAGCGAAATCCGGGTTCTCGCAGTGTGAAAGCAATCCCGGATTGCGCCGCGCTCCATCCGGGCTAAAAATTGCGCGTGTTTCGTTTGCGAACGGAGTCGCGAATGACTGCGCCGCCGCTGCCGCGCGAGGTGAACCGTGCCTTCGGCGCTCTGCCGGCACCGATCGGCAAGCGGCTGCTTCAGGTGCGCGCGCTGATCTTCGCGACGGCCGCGGCGTATGAAGAGGTCGGCCGGCTCACCGAGACTCTCAAATGGGGCGAGCCGGCGTATCTGACCGACGAGACCGGCAGCGGCTCGACGATCCGGCTCGGCCGCGTCAAGGACCCCGCACACGCCGCCATCCTGTTCAATTGCAAGACGACGCTGATCGATAGCTTCCGCGAACGCTTTCCCGATCGGTTCGAGTACCGGCAGACCCGGGCGCTGTTGTTGCCGGTGGTGGGCAGGCTGCCGATGCGGGAATTATCCGTCTGCCTGTCGCTGGCGCTGACGTATCATCTGGACCGGCGAGCGAGGAAAGCGCGGTAGGGCGTTCTTGGCCTGGATGGAGCGAAGAGACTGAATTCGTGGAGGTAGCTTGGCGCCTCAGCGCAGCGCGGCCGTGCGCATGACGAACGACGTCGTCTGGAGCTTCGCGGTCGCGCTGCCCGAAAAACTGTCGCAGGACAGGCCGTGCATCGGGTCGTCGGCAAAGCCCATTGCGATCACGGCCTGCGGCTTGACGAAATAGCCGCGCAGCGCGGCCGTATCGAGCTCGCCCATCAGCGTGACCGACATCGCGCGGCTGGCGCTCGGCGACAGCATCACGATCTTGAGCCAGATGCTGTCGCTCTTGGCGGCGGAGAGGCGGGTCGCGGTCGCGACCGCGCCGTCGACGCTCTTGCCGACCACCGTGTTGATTTCGGTCGCCTGGGCGATGCTGCGTGACGCGGGACGGGCCGAGCGCGGGATCGGCGCGGAGGCGGCGACGACATTGCCGCGATCAACCGGGGAGGCGGCCGGCGCGAAAGCCAGCGCCTGAAGGGCCGCGTTGGACACGCTCGCGGTTGCTTGCGGATCGGTGGCAGAGGCGAGCGCCTGGCGGGCCTTCAGCGCAGCGATTTGCGCCGGCGTCGCCTGCTGCGGCGCGGCCGGGACATCATCCCAGAAGCCGCGGGCGTTGATGATGTCGGCCGGAGTCTCCGGCTTGCCCTCTGCAGATTTGGGTGCCGGCTTGTCAGCCACGGCCGCGGGCTTCGGCTTGGGCGGCGCGACCAGCTGTGCGTCGGCCGAGGCGAGCTGGATCGCGGCGGCAATCTGCGGCTTGGCGCGCGGCGTCGGCACCGGATCGGCGGGCTTGGCTGCGGCTGCGACCACGGTCGGCACCGCCGGCTTGGCGGCCGGCGCGGGCGCGCCCTCGTCGTCCTCGTCGCTGCTGGCGGCCGGAGCGGCGGACTTGCCCTTGAACAAAGCGGCGAAGAAGTTCGGCTTGCTGCTGGAGTCGTCGCCATTGCCGCGGCGCTCGATCTCGGCCTTGGCGAGCTCATAGCCCTTGAGCGGGGTGCCGTCTGTCGGCAAGTGCACCGTCTTTCCGTCCGGGAAGACGCGGGCGAGCTGGTCATGCGTCATGCGTGGCCAGTGCCGGATGCTGCCGGTGTCCAGATGCACGAAGGGCGAGCCCGACGTCGGGTAGAAGCCGACGCCGCCGCGCTGCAGGCGCAGGCCGGCGAAGCGGATCTGCTCCAGCGGCACGCCCGGAATGTAGAAGTCCATCGCATGTCCCAGCATGTGCTGGCTGAAGCGCGCCACCCCGGAGGAGCGGCGGCGGAGCATGGCGTTGGTGGCGGGGGAGCGGTAGGAGGAGATGATCTGGATCGGCTGCTTGGCGTCGACGTCGCGGTAGACTTCCCAGAGGATATCGAAGAGGCGGCGGTCCATGACCGTCTCGTCCTGGGTGCGCCAGTCGCGCAGGAAGTGATTGAGCTGCTTCAGCGCCGCTTCGTCATAGCGGCCATCACGCTTGAAGGTGACGGTCAGGTCTTCGCCGGAATGGGTGTGGTGGAAGGAGAGGGTCTTGGTTTCGCTCAGCGCGGCGGCGTTGTGGACTGAACCCGCGGCAGCAAGCAGCAATACGGCAGCGAGGCCGATCCGGGATCCGGCCTTCACTCCCGCATGGGACAACGACAGCACAGTAAATTGGCGTGCGAGACCAGTCAGCACGTATGAGCCCACCCAGTCGACGAGCGTTCAAAATGGACTCTCCCGCCAACCCCGTAGCAGTGCGAAAGAGGATGAACGCTTTCTTAAAGCAAGAAGGTTAATTCGAGGTTGACCTTCCCGCGCCCAAACCAAGTCAGGCTACAATCCTAACCCGTTGAGTGTGGCAAAAAAACGCCCGGTGCCGGGAGCGGGGTGGACAATGGTTAACGTTAAACGGCCCCATCCATGGGACGGGGCCGTTGATATCGTTGTGGAATTCGAAAAGCTGAGCTCCCGCAGCCTTACCGGGTGAACACCCGCTGCTGCTGGGACCGGCGGCCGACCGGAGCCGGCGGCGGGGTCGGCGCCCCGCCTCCGAACAGCCGTTCGAAGAAGTTCGGGCCCGACGAGCCGAAGCCACCGCCATTGTTGGCCACGGCCACGCCTGAGGGCAGGGTCGTCGCCGGGCGCGAATAGCTCGGCTGCGAGTGCGCAACGACGGCCTCGAGATCCTTGCCGCGGTTGTTCTTCAGGATGTTGATCATGGTCGCGTCGCGGCCATAGACGTCCTTGCGGAACTGCAGTTTGCCGGCATCGTCAACGAAGGCGGTCTGATAGGTGATGTTGACCGGGACCGGAGTCGGGAATTTCAGGTCGATCTCGCTCTTGCCGTACATGCTGCGCACGCGCTCGGGCGTGTACTTCTCGTTCGGCATGGTGATGTTGAGCAGCACGGACGCGTACTGATCCGGATTCTGCACGCGCATGCAGCCATGGCTGAAGGCGCGATCTTCCCTGGCGAACAGGTTCTTGTCCGGCGTGTCGTGCTGATAGACCAGGAACTTGTTCGGGAAGTTGAAGCGGATGCGGCCGAGCGCGTTGGCTTCACCGGGCGGCTGCGAGATGTGCACCGAGCCGTCGCGGTTCTGTTCGAGCTTGAGGCCCATGCGCTGCAGCACGGTCGGGTCCTGCTGCAACGCCGGCAGATACTCGTTGTAGACGATCGACGGCGGCACGTTCCAGGTCGGATTGACCGTGATGTACTTCATCGTCTCGGTCAGCAGCGGGGTCGCATGCGTGCCCGGCTTGCCGGTGACGACGCGGGTGGTCCAGACCTGCTGGCCGCGCTGCATCACCTTCAGCGTGTAGTCGGGAATGTTGAGGATCACATAGGCATCGCCCAGCGCGGGCGCGCCGAGATCGCGCGGCAGCCAGCGCCAGCGCTCCATGTTCACCAGCACCACGTCGATCTGCTTGTCGCGCTTGGGGGTGTTGAGCGCCTTGACCGTCTTGTCGTCGAGGATGCCGGTCGCCTTCATCTCGGCGCCGCTCTGGAATTTTCGCACGGCGTCGGCGACCGCTGCGTCATAGCGGGTGTCGCCGGCGTTCTCGGCAAGGCCGAGCTTGGCGCGAAGCTGCGGCACACGCGCATCTTCCACGACGATCTCAGCCTGCTTTTTGCTGGCCGGGGTGTATTTCAGCGTCGGACCGTCGGCGATCTCGATCACCGGGCCGTTGCCCTGACCGCGAAGCTCCGCGAGCTTGGCCTTCAGCTCCTTGTAGAGCTTGTGGGGCGGATTGTAGCTGTCGAGCGCAGCGGAGGCGTCCGTCGCGGTCGTGACCTTGGCGAGCACCTCGTTCGGGTCGACCGGATGCTCGGGATAGAGGATGTCGCCGCTGACCTGCGACCAATGCATGCGGCCGCTCTGGGCCTGGCGCGCATAGTCGAACATGCTGGCGGTGAGCTTGAGCTCGGCATCGGCCAGCGCATCGGGCGTGGTGGCGCTGGCGAAGTCCGGCACCGGATAGTCGGCGGGGTTGAGGCCGTCGGACGCCGCATCCTTCAGCCGCGCGATGACGCCCTTGGCCGCGGCGGTCAGGCTGCCGCCTTGCGTCCAGACCGGCGCGAAGTCGCGTGCGCCATAAAACTTCTCGATCGCCGCGCGCTCGTTCTTGCGATCGAAATGGCGCGAGGTCTTGGCGCCGATGATGTCCTTGAGCTTGTCGGCGACCGGCTGGTCGGCGGCGGGAACATTGCTCGCGGCCTTCACGGGCTCAGCGCCAGGGGCCGTAGCCGTGGCGGGGGGCG
>NZ_AJQF01000195.1:0-11805 GCF_000261705.1 Bradyrhizobium genomosp. III
TGTCTGCCTTGGCCGGCTCGGCCTTCGCAGGTTCGGTCTTCGCAGGTTCGGTGTTGGCCGTTTCGCCCTTCGGCGCCTCGGCGGCGGGCGTGGTGGCGACGTCGGAAGGCTTGGTCTCGACCTTGTTCGGGGCCGGTGCGATGTCAGCCTTCACGGGCGCCTGTGCCGGCTCCTTGGCGGAATCCTGCACCGTGGCGGTGGTGTCGAGCTTGATATCGGAGGCGGTCGGGGGCGGGACGTTGGCCGGCTCGGGGCGCGGGATCGCGGCTTCGATCGCGAGCTCGGCAGCGCTGCTGCGCGCCTGATCCTGCGCCAGGGCTGAGCTGGCCGACACCGTGAGGAAGGTCGCTGCGACCGTCATCAAGACACGGTCGAAGCCCGCACGGTGGTTCAAACAGTCACGCATTGTGTCGCACCCCTCGGGTGAACTGTCCCTCGTGGAACAGCTTTGTTATCGCCTATTGAGCTTCGGCTAAATCGCGCCGGCCTCTCGAAAGTTGCACGCCTGCACGCAACGATTCATACGCAGACGATATACAGGCCCCGGTTTTGCAGCCAGCGCTAACCGGGACAACTCACGCCAAACTGACTTCAAGGGAGCCTCTTGGCAACGGATTGTGCGCCTGCACAGCGCGCTTTTCCCTGTGTCTGTCACTTCCAAGTCACGGTTCAAGAAGCAGTCGAATTCTGTCGTCATGCGAACGGCTTACAGTCGCTCCCGCATCGCCGCGCGAACCCTCGTTCGCATGATGCTCAGTGCGTCTCCTCGCCGCTTTTCCCGCCATGTCCGGGAACCCCGGCCTCGTCGAGTTTGCGGTAGAGGGTGGACCGGCCGATTTTGAGGCGGCGAGCCACCTCGGACATCTGGCCGCGGTAGTGCGAGATCGCGAAGCGGATGATCTCGTTCTCCATGTCCTCCAGCGAGCGGACATCGCCGGTCGCGGTGAGCAGGGCGAGCGTGCCTACCGCCGGGAGCGGCGCGATCGGTATTTCATTACCCGATACCACCGACGGGGTCGCCGCCGGCTCGAGCATCAGCGGGGCGGTCGGAATCTCGGTTACGGGATGCTGCTGCGAAGCGAGCAGAGGGAAGTCGCCGAGGCCGAGCTGGTCGCCGTCGCTCATCACCACGGCGCGGTAGACCGCGTTCTCGAGCTGGCGGATGTTGCCGGGCCAGTCGAGCTGGGCAAGATGGGCCATGGCCTCGCCGCTGATGCCGGTGATCGCGCGGTTCTCCTCGGCGGCAAACCGCGCCAGGAAATGCCGGAGCAGATGCGGGATGTCCTCGCGCCGCGCCCGGAGCGAGGGGATCGTCAGCGGCAGCACGTGCAGGCGATAGAACAGGTCTTCCCGGAAGTGTCCTTGTTTCACCCGCTCCAGCAGCCGGCGATTGGTTGCCGAGACGATGCGGACATCGACCTTGACGGGCTTGCGGCCGCCGACCGCCTCGACTGCGCCTTCCTGGAGCGCGCGCAGCAGCTTGACCTGCGCAGTGAGCGGCAGCTCGCTGACCTCGTCCAGAAACAGCGTGCCGCCATGGGCCTCGACGAACTTGCCCATGTGCCGCTCGGTCGCGCCGGTGAAGGCGCCCTTCTCGTGGCCGAACAGAATGGACTCGACGAGGTTGTCGGGGATCGCGCCGCAATTGACGGCGACGAAGGGCTTGGCCTTGCGCTCGCCGCTGCCATGGATCGCGCGCGCGAACATCTCCTTGCCGACGCCGGACTCGCCTTCGATCAGAACGGGAATCGCAGAGTTCGCCGCCTTCTGCGCGGCGCGCATCACGGGTGCCATCGCCTCGGCGCGGGTGATGATGTCGGAGAACGTCAGCCGGCCCTCGCGGCTGTGCCGGATGCGCTGCAATTCGCCCTTGAGCGCGGAGGCGTTGAGCGCGTTGCGCAGCGAGACCTGGAGCCGCTCCACACCAACCGGCTTGACCACGAAATCGGCCGCGCCGGCGCGCATCGCCGAGATCACGTTGTCGATGCCGCCATGGGCGGTCTGCACGATGACGGGGACGCTGAGACCCGCTTCGCGGATTTTCGCCAGCACGCCCATGCCGTCGAGGCCGGGCATCACGAGATCGAGGATGACGGCGTCGATGGCCGGCGCGTCGGGAGCGGTAAGGGCGGCGATCGCGGCGTCACCGGAGTCCACGACGACCGTCTCATAGCCGCATTTCTGCACCATGTTCTCGACCAGCCGGCGGGCTACGGCGTCGTCGTCAGCGATCAAAATACTGGCAGCCATGGTGTTCCCCGCACGCTACTACTATCTGTCTCGAATCGGGGCACTCTGGCCGAAGCCGATTAACGCACTCTTAAACCTTGATGCCTCCGCCCGCCGTCGCGCTTGTTGAACACAGGTTTCCCACACAATGAATTCGCGCTCCAAGACTGCTCTCCGCAAGCCTGCCGCCAAAACATCCGCCGCCAGAACGTCCGCCGCCAAGAAATCCGCCGCCAAGGCAAAGTCCTCCAAAACGCCGCTCGCAAAGCCTGCGAGCAAGACCGGCAAGCTTCCGGAGTGGAACCTTGCCGATCTCTATTCCGGGATCGATGCGCCGGAAGTGGCGCGCGATCTCGAAACGATGGATGCCGACTGCGTCGCGTTCGAGACCGACTACAAGGGCAAGCTGGCGACAGGGACAGCAAACGAAGATGGCGGAAAATGGCTCGCGAAAGCCGTGCGACGCTATGAGGCAATCGACGATCTTGCCGGCCGGCTCGGTTCCTATGCCGGGCTCGTCCACGCCGGCGACAGCGTGGACCCTGCGATTTCAAAGTTTTACGGCGATGTCTCCGAGCGGCTGACGGCGGCGTCCACGCATTTGCTGTTCTTTGCGCTCGAGCTCAATCGTGTCGATGACGATATTTTGAACCGGGCGATGCAAGCGCCCGAGCTCGCGCACTACCGTCCCTGGATCGAGGATCTGCGCAAGGAGAAGCCGTATCAGCTCGACGACAAGCTCGAGCAGCTTTTCCTGGAGAAGGCGCAGACCGGCTATTCCGCCTTCAATCGGCTGTTCGACCAGACCATCTCCGGACTGCGCTTCAAGGTCGGGGCCAAGGAGCTGGCGATCGAGCCGACGCTCAATCTGTTGCAGGACCGCGACGGCGCCAAGCGCAAGAGCGCAGCCGAGGCACTGGCAAAAACCTTCAAGGCCAATGAGCGCACCTTTGCGCTGATCACCAACACGCTCGCCAAGGACAAGGACATCTCCGACCGCTGGCGCGGTTTTCAGGACGTCGCGGATTCCCGCCATCTGAACAACCGTGTCGAGCGCGAAGTGGTGGATGCGCTGGTCGCCTCGGTGCGGGCGGCCTATCCGAAGCTGTCGCATCGCTATTATGCGTTGAAGGCGAAGTGGTTCGGCAAGAAGCGGCTGGCTTATTGGGATCGCAACGCGCCGCTGCCCTTTGCCGCGACCGATACCATCGGCTGGCCCGACGCGCGCAACATGGTGCTGACGGCCTATCGCGGCTTCTCGCCCAAAATGGCCGATATCGCCGAGCGCTTCTTCACCGATCGCTGGATCGACGCGCCGGTGCGGCCGGGCAAGGCGCCGGGCGCGTTCTCGCATCCGACCACCCCGTCGGCGCATCCCTATGTCCTGATGAACTACCAGGGCAAGCCGCGTGACGTGATGACGCTCGCCCACGAGCTCGGCCATGGCGTGCATCAGGTGCTGGCGGCGAAGAACGGTGCGCTGATGGCGCCGACGCCGCTGACGCTGGCCGAGACCGCCAGTGTGTTTGGCGAGATGCTCACGTTCAGGCGGCTCCTTGCCCAGACCAAAAATGCAAAACAGCGCCAGGCGCTGCTCGCCGGCAAGGTCGAGGACATGATCAACACCGTGGTGCGGCAGATCGCGTTCTACTCGTTCGAGCGCGCGGTCCACACCGAGCGCAAGAACGGCGAGCTCACCGCGACGCGGCTCGGCGAGATCTGGCTGTCGGTGCAAGGCGAGAGCCTGGGTCCGGCGATCGAGATCAAGGCGGGCTATGAGAACTACTGGATGTACATCCCGCACTTCATCCATTCGCCGTTCTACGTTTACGCCTACGCGTTCGGCGATTGCCTCGTGAACTCGCTCTACGCGGTCTACGAGAACGCGGCCGAGGGCTTTGCCGAGCGTTATCTCGACATGCTAGCCGCCGGCGGCACCAAGCATTATTCCGAGTTGCTGCGGCCGTTCGGGCTCGATGCCAAGGACCCGAAGTTCTGGGACGGCGGCCTGAGTGTCATCGCCGGGATGATCGACGAGCTCGAGGCGATGGGCTGAGTGTAGGGCCGTAAAACATTTGTTGAACAATTGGGTGGGTCGTGTTATACAGTTGTATAACGAGGTGCTGCCATGAACGAGAACGCGAGCTCGAAGGACTTGAAGAACGAATCCACCGTGCTTCAGGTGCGCAAGATAGGCAATTCGATCGGCGTTATCCTGCCGAAGGAGCTCGCGGGTCGTCTGAATCTCAAAGAGGGCGACAGGCTGTTTCCGGTCGAGCAGTCGGACGGTGGCGTGTTGCTGACGCCGCATGATCCTGACTTCGAAAAAGCAATGGAAGTCGCACGGCGAGGCATGAAGCGTTATCACAACGCTCTCGCCGAGCTTGCCAAGTGAATGAGCCGTTCTGGCTGACGCGTCGGATCATCATTGCGATCCACCACGAACAACTGGCGATCCATGGCGGCGCAAGCGGCCTTCGAGATGAAGGCATGCTCGAATCCGCGCTCGATCGGCCCAGAAACAAATGGTCTTACGAGAGCGCCGATCTTCCCGAATTGGCGGCGGCGTACGCCTTCGGCATCGCGCGCAACCATCCGTTCGTCGACGGCAATAAGCGCACGTCGCTGCTGGCGCTGTACACGTTTCTCGGCGTGAACGGCATCGACTTCGTTGTACCCGAGGCTGAAGCGGCAGCCATCATCCTGTCGCTCGCTGCCGGCGAGGTCAGCGAGGAGAACCTGACGCGTTGGATCCGCGACAATTGGGATTCCAAATGAGCCGATTTGCGGGAAAACCGCTGCCCAGCGCCGTTGCCCTGCTCGAAGGTTTCAGGTATCCCAGCCCAAGAATTCGACTTTCGACTGGGGACAATCCATGGCTGATCATAGCGAAGTGGCGTACAGCACCGCCGACGGCAACGACTACGTTGCCCACGAGCAGACCTACGAGGGCTTCATCAAGCTGGTGAAGTACGGCACGGTCTCGGTCGCGCTCATCGTGATCCTGATGGCGGTCTTCCTGACCTGATCTGTCGGCAGCTGCACACGCCAGCGGCAGCAGCTGCCCAGAATATTTGCATCCAAGCCGGTGCCAAAACCGGTATCGAACGCCGCGGGAGTAACGCTTAGTTTGCGCGCGCGCTGTCCCGCGCCGCCGGAGGACCTATGAAGATCGCCGTTGCCAAGGAAATCGATCCGCTCGAGCCGCGAGTCGCCGCTTCGCCCGATACGGTGAAGAAGTTCAAGGCGCTGGGCGCCGAGATCGCCGTCGAGCCGGGCGCCGGCCTCAAATCGGGCCTGCCGGATTCCGAATTCACCGCGGTAGGTGCCACCGTCAGCGCAGATGCGCTGAAGGATGCCGACATCATCATCAAGGTGAAGCGTCCTGAAGCCTCCGAGCTCGCGCAGTACAAGCGCGGCGCGCTCGTCATCGCCATCATGGACCCCTATGGCAACGAGGCCGCGCTGAAGACGATCGCCGATGCCGGCGTTTCCGCCTTCGCGATGGAATTGATGCCGCGCATCACGCGCGCGCAGGTGATGGACGTGCTGTCCTCGCAGGCGAACCTCGCCGGTTACCGCGCCGTGATCGAGGGCGCCGAGGCGTTCGGCCGCGCCTTCCCGATGATGATGACCGCTGCCGGCACCGTGCCTGCGGCGAAAGTGTTCGTGATGGGCGTCGGCGTCGCCGGCCTCCAGGCGATCGCGACCGCGCGCCGTCTCGGCGCCATCGTGACCGCGACCGACGTGCGGCCCGCGACCAAAGAGCAGGTCGAATCGCTCGGCGCGAAATTCCTCGCCGTCGAGGACGAGGAGTTCAAGAACGCGCAGACCGCCGGCGGCTACGCCAAGGAGATGTCTAGGGAATACCAGGCCAAGCAGGCCGCGCTCACCGCCGAGCACATCAAGAAGCAGGACATCGTGATCACCACGGCGCTGATCCCGGGCCGGCCCGCGCCGAAGCTCGTCTCCGGCGAGATGGTCAAGTCGATGAAGCCGGGCTCGGTGCTGGTCGATCTCGCCGTCGAGCGCGGCGGCAATGTCGAAGGCGCCAAGGCCGGCGAGGTCGTCGACCTCGATGGCATCAAGATCGTCGGCTACACCAACGTCGCCGGCCGCGTCGCGGCCTCGGCCTCCAGCCTCTACGCGCGCAATCTGTTCTCCTTCATCGAGACCATGGTCGACAAGACGGAGAAGAAGCTCGCCGTGAACTGGGACGACGAACTGGTCAAGGCGACCGCGCTCACCAAAGACGGCGCCGTCATCCACCCGAACTTCCAGCCGAAGGCTTAAGGAGACCCGCCATGGAGCATGCTGCACAGGTCGTCGACCCCTTCATCTTCCGGCTGTCGATCTTCGTCCTCGCCGTCTTCGTCGGCTATTTCGTGGTGTGGTCGGTGACACCGGCGCTGCACACGCCGCTGATGAGCGTGACCAACGCGATCTCCTCGGTGATCGTGGTCGGCGCGTTGCTTGCCGGCGGCGTCGCGAACGTCTCGAGTGGCTCGGGCTGGGCCCGCGCCTTCGGCTTTGTCGCGCTCATTTTCGCCTGCGTGAACATTTTTGGCGGCTTCCTTGTCACCCAGCGCATGCTGGCGATGTACAAGAAGAAGTCGAAGTAAGCGGCCACCTCGGGCTGAAGGGATCAATGGGGACCTGAGATGAGCGCCAACCTCTCTGCATTTTTGTATCTCGTGGCGGGAGTGCTGTTCATCCTGTCGCTGCGCGGGCTGTCGAGCCCGGCTTCGTCGCGCCAGGGCAATCTGTTCGGCATGATCGGCATGGCGATTGCGGTCGCCACCACGCTGGCCAACCATCCGCCGGCAGACGGCCTCGCCTGGGTGCTCGTCATCGTCGGTATCGCCATCGGTGCCGCGATCGGCGCGGTGATCGCCCGCCGCGTGCCGATGACCTCGATGCCGGAACTGGTCGCCGCCTTCCACTCGCTGGTCGGCATGGCCGCGGTGCTGGTCGCCGCCGGCGCGTTCTACGCGCCCGAGGCCTTCGACATCGGCACCCCCGGCAATATCCATCCGCAGAGCCTGGTCGAGATGTCGCTCGGCGTCGCCATCGGCGCGCTGACCTTCACCGGCTCGGTGATCGCGTTCCTGAAGCTGTCCGCACGGATGAGCGGCGCGCCGATCATCCTGCCCGCCCGCCACATCATCAACATCGCGATTGCCGTGGCGCTGGTGTTCTTCATCGTTCGCCTGGTCCTGACCGGCGGCGCGCTCGACTTCTGGCTGATCGTCATCCTGGCGCTGGCGCTCGGCGTGCTCATGATCATCCCGATCGGCGGCGCCGACATGCCGGTCGTGATCTCGATGCTGAACTCCTACTCCGGCTGGGCTGCGGCCGGCATCGGCTTCACGCTCGGCAATTCCGCGCTGATCATCACCGGCGCGCTGGTCGGCTCGTCGGGCGCGATCCTGTCGTACATCATGTGCCACGCGATGAACCGGTCCTTCATCTCGGTCATCCTCGGCGGCTTCGGCGGCGAGACCGCGGCGGCCGGCGGTGGCGGAGGCGAGCAGAAGCCCGCCAAGCTCGGCTCGGCGGATGATGCGGCCTTCATCATGAAGAATGCCCAGAAGGTCATCATCGTGCCCGGCTACGGCATGGCGGTGGCGCAGGCGCAGCACGCGCTGCGCGAGATGGGCGACATCCTGAAGAAGGAAGGCGTCGAGGTGAAGTACGCCATTCACCCGGTCGCCGGCCGCATGCCCGGCCACATGAACGTGCTGCTCGCCGAAGCCAACGTCCCCTATGACGAGGTGTTCGAGCTCGAGGACATCAACTCCGAGTTCGCGCAGGCCGACATCGCCTTCGTGATCGGCGCCAACGACGTCACCAACCCGGCGGCCGAGGAGGACAAGACCTCGCCGATCTACGGCATGCCCGTGCTTCAGGTCTGGAAGGCCGGCACCGTGATGTTCATCAAGCGCTCGCTCGCCTCCGGCTATGCCGGCATCGACAATCCGCTGTTCTACCGCGACAACACCATGATGCTGCTCGGCGACGCCAAGAAGGTCACCGAGAACATCGTCAAGGCGATGTAGCACGCGAAGGAAACGGACCGTGGCCATCAACAGGGAATGGCACCGGTCCCATCGCATGCCGCTCAAGGCGACGCGCGAGCAGCGCGTCGCATGGCACGCCGCCCACAAGGCGGCGTGCGGCTGCCGGGACGTACCGGCGAGCCTCCGGCCCGACGTCATGAAATTGCTGCGGAGCAGTCGCAAGCCCTGAGCCTGAACCGGGGGCCGGCCGCGCAATGATCACCATCGCCAAATGGACCGTCATCCTGCTCGCGACCGTCTATCTCGCCGGGCTCGTCGTGCTCTATGCCCGGCAGCGCGAGATGCTGTTTCCGATACCGACCGCCAAGCGGACCCCGCCTGAGGCTGCAAATTGTCCCGAGGCGGAGGAGCATGTCCTGGCCACCTCGGATGGCGAGAAGATCATCGTCTGGCATGTGCCGGCGAGGCCGGGTCGTCCCGTGATCCTGTATTTTCCGGGCAATGGCGATTTTCTCGCCGGCCGTGTCAGCCGCTTCAAGGCCATGACGGCTGATGGCACCGGCTTGGTCGCGCTGTCCTACCGCGGCTATGCCGGCTCGAGCGGCGCGCCGAGTGAGGAGGGTCTGCTGCGCGATGCCGCTGCCGCCTATGCCTTCACCACCGCCCGCTACACGGCGGAACGAATCGTCGCCTGGGGCTTCTCGCTCGGGACCGGCGTGGCGGTTGCGCTCACCTCGGAACAGCGTGTTGGAAAGCTCGTCCTGGAGGCCCCCTATACCTCGACGGCCGACATTGCATCTTCGTCATTCTGGTTCGTGCCGGTGCGCCTCTTGATGCGCGATCCGTTCCCTTCCGACGAGCGGATCGCGCGCGTCACGGTGCCGCTCCTGGTGATGCATGGCACCAATGACCTTGTCATTTCGATCGTGTTCGGAGAGCGTCTGTTCGCGCTCGCGCATGAACCGAAGCAGTTCGTTCGCTTTGCGGGCGGCGGACACGACAATCTCGATGCGTTCGGTGCGATCGAAACGGCAAGGCGCTTCATTGGATCCTGAACGGCTCGTCTCCCGGCTGTGGGGCGTATCCCTCGCCGCCATCCTCGCCTTGTTGCCGCAGCAGGCCTGGGCCGCAAGCGGCCTCGATGGTGCGGCGATGCGCTGGCCCTATGCGCTTCCCTTTGCCGGCCTGTTGCTGTCGATCGCGCTCGGACCGCTGCTGTTTGCAAAAGTCTGGCACCATCATTACGGCAAGATCGCTGCTGCCTGGTCGCTGCTGGCGCTGGCCTCGCTCGTCATTTTTGCCGGGAGCATGGCGACGCTGGCGGCGTTCGTCCATGCCATGCTCGCTGAATATCTCGGCTTCATCGTGCTGCTGTTCGCGCTCTATGTCGTGGCCGGAGGCATTCTCATTACCGGCGACATCAAGGCCACGCCGGCGACGAATGCCGGCATCCTCGCGCTCGGCACCTTGATGGCAAGCATCGTCGGCACCACGGGGGCCGCGATGATCCTGGTCCGTCCGCTGATCCGCGCCAACCGGCCGCGGCGCCACAACGCCCATGTCATCATCTTCTTCATCATCCTGGTCGCCAATGTCGGCGGCGCGCTGAGCCCGCTCGGCGATCCCCCGCTGTTCGTCGGTTTCCTGCACGGCGTCGACTTCTTCTGGACCACGCGGAGCATCTGGTTGCAGACCGCAATCGTCGCCGGATTGCTGCTCGCGATCTTCATCGCCATCGATTCCTGGCGCTTCCGCAGCGAGCCCGCGCTGAGCGACGCCGGTCCTGCGGATCCGGTCCGCATCCGCGGTCTGGTCAACCTCGTGCTGATCGCAGCCATCGTCGCGAGCCTGCTGGCCTCGGCGATGTGGAAGCCCGCTATCGCCTTCGACATTCTCGGAACGAAGCTGGAGCTGGAAGACATCGCGCGCAATTTGGCGCTGCTTTCCATTGCGGCGCTGTCGGTGTGGCTGACGCCGGACGAGCACAGGCTGGCCAACGGCTTCACCTGGGAGCCGATCCGCGAGGTCGCAAAACTGTTCGCGGGCATTTTTGTCGCCATCATCCCGGTCATTGCCATGCTCAATGCCGGCCATCACGGCGCCTTTGCCTGGCTGTTGTCGGCCGTGACGGCACCGGACGGCACGCCGCGCGAGGTCGCCTATTTCTGGTTCACCGGCCTGATGTCGGCGTTTCTCGACAATGCGCCGACCTATCTCTTGTTCTTCCAGCTTGCCGGCGGCGATCCGCAAATGCTGATGCATCAGCTGTCGGGCACGCTCGCGTCGATCTCGATGGGCGCCGTCTACATGGGAGCGCTCACCTATATCGGCAACGCGCCGAACTTCATGGTCAGCAGCATTGCCAGCGAGAACGGGATCAAGATGCCGAGCTTCTTTGGCTATCTCGTGCGCGCCGGCGCGGTGCTGATCCCGCTGTTCATGCTGCTGACGCTGCTGCCGGTCGCGCCGATCCTGCGCTGGCATTGAATCCGCCGGCCGATTTGCTCGCCGCTCGACAAGGAGCTCGAGCTCGGCCTCGACGCCCGGGGGGCAGCGTGGTCTTGCTCCCGACCTTCGTCCTGAGCATGCCGACCTTCGGCACGGGCAGGACAAACGTCCTGTTCGGGCTTGTCCATGTGATGGTATTTGGCGTCTACGTATTCATGGTTTCGTGCCCTGAACCACTTTGCGCTCACGCGGCCCTTCGGGGGCCGGGATCGCGTCCCAGGAGAGGTCCCAATGCTTGCCGCCAGATCCGAGGTTCAGGTCGACAACGAGGAGGTCCGGGTGACGGAATGGCGGCTCGGTCCGGGCAGCGCCACGGGGCATCACACCCACGGCATGGACTATGTGATTGTTCCCGTCGTCGCGGGCGAAATGACCATCGTGGCGCCGGGCGGCGAGCGGTCCAAGGCGCAGCTGGCGGCCGGGAAATCCTATTTCCGCAAGGCGGGCGTCCAACATGACGTACTTAACGAAACCTCAACCGAGATCGTGTTCCTTGAGATCGAGCTGAAGCCGTAGGTCCGGCCTTACAACTTGCCATCGATCCGTCGCAGTTGATCCCTTACAATGCCCCAAAGTTCCCGCATCAGATCGCGCGGGGAGTGGCCGGAATGCTGAAATACCTCGCTAAAATTTCGATGGATATTTTCCCCTCGGTGCTCGCGACGATCATCGGGGCGTACATCGTTAACCACTACATCAACGCCAAGCCGGCGGCTGACGCCCCTGCGGCCGTCGTGGCCCCTGCCGAGGCCGGCAAGAACGGCAAGCCCGCCGATGTGGCCAATCTCCCGGCGCCCGGCGTCAAGGCCAAAGGCATCCCCGAGAAGAGCGTGACGGACAAGCCGGCGGCTGAAAAGGCTGCCGATCAGCCGTCTGCCGAGCACAAGGCTGCGGATGTGGCTCCGGCCGAGGCCAGCCCGCGTGGCAAGCCGTCGGCGCGCGAGAAGGCGGTCGCCAAGTCTACCCCGACGTCTACCCCGGCCGCCAGCACGCCCGCTCCCGCCGCTCCGGTGGTTGAGGCCAATTCGGCGCCGGCTGCCGCGGCTCC
>NZ_AJQF01000196.1:0-11470 GCF_000261705.1 Bradyrhizobium genomosp. III
TCGTGCGTGCCGCGATCGAGCGGCTGCGCAAATCTCCTGAGGGCAAGTCTCCTGAGGGCAAGTCTCTTGAGGGCAAGTCGTATGAAGGCAAGTCCGCCGAGACCAAGCCTGCTGCCGAGGTTAGGCCGTCCGAGACCAGGTCAGCCGAGAAGCCGACCGAGCCTGCCGTGCGGGAAGCCGCTCGCACGCCCGAGGCCCCGCGGGTCATCAGCATGGAGCCGGCTACGGTCCGTCCGCTGCCGCCGCCGATCACGGTATCGACGCCCTCACCAGAGGCCTATGGCAAGGATGGCTCCTCGCCGGCCAATCCGTCCTATACGGCCTCGGTCGGTAGCGATGATCCGAATCGGATGACGCCGCCGGCTGACATTCCCGTGCCGGTGATCGCGCCACCGCTCGATCTGCGCGCCGACGCCGGCGGCTCCATGCCGCGGCCCAAGAAGACCAATGTCGCCGACGAGATGCTGTCGGGCATGAAGTCGATGTTCCACTCGGTTCTGCCGAAGAGCGCCACCCCCGATTGAGACGGTGCCAGAACCGTCAGCCGCCGACGCGGGCCAGGCCGCTGCGCGCGGCGTCGTCGCGTGGACGAAGCGATACAGCCCTGGTGTAGGACGCCGCCGCCTTGGCCCTGTCGCCCAGCCGCTCATAGGCCTGTCCCCGCGCGGTCCAGACCTGCGCGTTGTGCGGATCGGCCTCTGAGGCCTCATCCAGATCGGCCGTGGCCTCCTTGACCTTGCCGAGCGCGAGATAGCTGGTGGCGCGGCCGAGCAGCGGCTCGACCTTCTGGGGATTGAGCCCGCTCGCAGCGCTGAAATCTGCGATCGCGAAGTCGTGCTGATTGTTGCTCTGGTAGATCAGGGCACGGCCATACAGCGCCTGCGCATTGTAGGGATCGAGCCCGACCGCGCGATTGAACTCGTTGAGCGCCGCCGCGACCTCGCCTGACTTGGCCAGGGATTGGGCTTTTGCGGTGTGGGCCTGAGCCTCGGTGACGTTGGCGGCGCTCACCGCGCTCTCGGCGGGCGCGGCGGCCTTGGGCGCCTCCTGCGGCTTGTCCTTCTCCGGCATCAGCGATCCCAGATCGAACGAGCAGCCGCACAACGCTATCCCCATGAGCGCCAGCGCGAACGGCGGCTGCGAGATCCGGCGTAGCCACGTCAAGCCGTGCTGGGGGAGGGGGGAGGCCATCTACGGTTCGCTCGCGCTAGAGCATGATCCGGACCCGAAGGGCCGCGTTGGCGAAAAGTATGCAGCGGTTTTTCCTCGCGACAAACGCGCGATGCGTTTGCGTAGAGATTGCTCAAACAACAAACTAAAGCGCGACGACGTTCAATCCAAATCTCATCGCGCTTGCGTGCCGCATCCGTGGTGCCGACCCGGAAAAGGCCCCGCGCACAAACAATAACGCGGGCCAGAGGCCCGCGTTATCGAAACTGAAATCTTGCAAAATTCGGTAAATCAGCGCGGTCCGCGCGGACCAGCACCTGCACCCGGGCCACGACCGCCGCGATCACCGCCGGGACCGGCGCCGAACACCGGCTTCGGCTTCATCGGCAGCAGGCCTTCGCGCTGCAGCTTCTTGCGGGCCAGCTTGCGCGCACGGCGCACAGCTTCGGCCTTTTCGCGGGCCTTCTTCTCGGAGGGCTTCTCGTAATGACCGCGGAGCTTCATCTCGCGGAAAATTCCCTCGCGCTGCATCTTCTTCTTCAGCGCCTTGAGGGCTTGGTCGACATTGTTATCGCGAACGAGAACCTGCACGCGGCATCCTCTTCAGTGGATCGGATTTGAATTCTGGTAAGACGAAGGGGATGGCGAAAACGCGCAAGCCCTTAACCTTGAGGGCGCGGATGTATCAGACAAATCCCGGGATGTCCACCGGACAAGCGGGCTTTCGGGCCAAGTTCAGCCATTAAATGAGGCGAAAATACCTCTGTGCGGCCCTGATTTGGGCGATTCGACGCCAGGGATGGGGCCGTTTCCGGAGCTTGTTCCGGAATCTTTGAAAGCAGGGGACGACACATGGATATCAAGAAATACGCCGCTGAAGCCATCGGCACCTTCTGGCTCACATTCGCAGGCTGCGGAAGCGCGGTGATCGCTGCCGGCTTCCCGCAGGTCGGAATCGGTCTGGTCGGTGTCTCCCTCGCATTCGGACTGAGCGTGGTCACCATGGCCTATGCGATCGGCCATATCTCCGGCTGCCATCTCAACCCGGCCGTCACGGTCGGTCTTGCCGCCGGCGGGCGTTTTCCGGCCGGCCAGATCCTGCCCTATGTGATCGCGCAGGTGGCCGGCGCGATCGTGGCCGCCTGGCTCCTCTACGTCATCGCGAGCGGAGCTCCCGGATTCGATGTCAGCAAGGGCTTCGCATCCAACGGCTATGATGCGCATTCGCCCGGCCAGTACAGCATGATCGTGTGCTTCCTCACCGAGGTGGTGATGACCATGATGTTCCTGTTCATCATCATGGGCGCGACCCATGGCCGCGCGCCCGCGGGCTTCGCGCCGCTCGCGATCGGGCTCGCGCTGGTGATGATCCATCTCGTCAGCATCCCCGTCACCAACACCTCGGTGAACCCGGCGCGCAGCACGGGTCCTGCGCTGTTCGTCGGCGGCTGGGCGATCGCGCAGCTCTGGCTGTTCTGGGTCGCACCGCTGATCGGCGGTGCGCTGGGCGGGGTGATCTATCGCTGGCTCAGCGAGGAGCCCACGGGCGTCGTCGCAGGCGCGAAGACGGCCTAAAGCGTTTTCGAGCGAAGCGGGATCGCAGCGATTGCTGCGGTCCCCTCACTTGCCTTTCGTCGGCCTGACTTCGGTGACGTGGCCCATCTTTCGGCCGGGACGCGGCGCACCCTTGCCGTAGATGTGCACGGTCGCGCCGGGCACGCTCAGCCACTTCTCGTAATCGTTGATCTCGTCGCCGATCAGATTGGTCATGGTGACGACTTCGCCGTGGCGCACGGGCTTGCCGAGCGGCCAGCCGGCGATGGCGCGGATGTGCTGCTCGAACTGCGAGACCGACGTGCCGTCGAGCGTCCAGTGCCCGGAATTGTGCACGCGCGGGGCGATCTCATTGACCAGCACCTTCGGGCCGGTGCCGTTGGCGAGCACGAACATCTCGACAGCGAGCACGCCGACATAGTCGAGCGCGCTTGCGATCTTGCCGGCGATGCTGCGTGCTTCCTCGGCGAGCGCAGCCGGGATCGGCGCCGGCGCGCGCGATATCTTCAGGATATGGTCGCGGTGCTCGTTCTCGGTGACGTCGAAACACTCGACCTGGCCTGTGACCGAGCGTGCGGCGATCACGGAGATCTCGCGCTCGTATGGCACGAAGGCTTCCAGGATCGCGGATTTGGTCGCGAGGCTGGTCCACACCTTGGCGATATCGTCGCCCTCGCGGATGATGGCCTGGCCCTTGCCGTCATAACCGAAGCGGCGGGTCTTGAGCACGGCCGGAAGGCCGATCCTGGCGATCGCCTCGCGCAGCGAGGACACCGAGGTGACGTCGGCATAGGCCGCAGTGCCGATGCCGAGCCGCGTCACGAAATCCTTTTCGGCGAGCCGGTCCTGGGTGGTCTCGAGAATCTTGCGGTTGGGCAGCACGGGTCGGCGCGCGTCCAGCACCATCGCGGCGGCCGATGGTACGTTCTCGAATTCGTAGGTGATGACGTCGACGTCGTTGGCGAACAGTTCGAGCGCCTCGACGTCGGCATATTCGGCGCAGGTCGCGTTCAATACGACGTCGAAAGCCGGCGAGTCCGGATCGGGCGAGAACACCTGGCAGCGCAGGCCGAGCCGCGCCGCAGCCATGGCCAGCATCCGGCCCAATTGTCCGCCGCCGAGGATTCCGATGGTGTCACCGGGCTTCAGCTTCACCTGCCTGGTGTCGGTCACGCCTTGTCCTCCGGGCGCTCGGCGACCGCCTCGGTCTGCGCCTTGCGCCAGGCGGCGAGGCGATTGGCCAAGGCCGGGTCGGACAACGCCAGGACGGCCGCTGCCAGCAGTGCGGCGTTGGTTGCCCCGGCCTTGCCGATGGCGAGGGTGCCGACCGGGATGCCGGCGGGCATCTGGACGATCGAATAGAGCGAATCGAGGCCCTTGAGCGTCTTGGATTCGACGGGAACGCCGAACACCGGGAGTTCGGTCAGCGCCGCCGCCATACCGGGCAGGTGCGCAGCGCCACCGGCGCCGGCGATGATGACCTTGTAACCCGCGGCCTTGGCGCCCTTGGCGAAAGCGAAGAGACGGTCGGGGGTGCGGTGGGCCGAGACGATGCGGGTGTCGGCGGCGACGCCGAGCGCGGCAAGCGTGTCGGCGGCATGCCGCATCGTGTCCCAGTCCGACTGGCTTCCCATGATGATGGCGATCGGCGCGGTCATGACGTTAATTGTGCCCGAAAAACAGAAAGATAGGCCAGATTAACGGTTCCGGCCGGCGGCTCGCAAGGCGGTGGCAAGGAGAAGGGAATCCACTATCCTGTCTTGGTGAATCCCCGCAAGCCTTCATTGAGCAGGATGCCCATGAAGAAACCAAAAAGGGCGGGCGCTGCGAAGGCCAAAAAGGGCCGGAAAACCAGTGCCGGCCGACCCAAAGCCGCCCCAAAACGGCTGACCAAGCGTTCGGCGAGGCCGCCGACGCGTGGCGCGTCGGGCGATGAGGGAGCCAAGGATACCGTCAGGGCGACGATCCGGGGCTTGCGGACCAAGCTCAAGGAGGCGCAGCGCCGGGTCGTGGAACTGGAAGCTGCGGCCGACACCGATTTCCTGCTCGATATCCCCAACCGGCGCGGCTTCGAGCGCGAGCTCGCGCGCGCCATCGCCTACATGAAGCGCTACCGCGCCAGCGGGGCGCTGATCGTGCTCGACGTCGATCGGTTGAAGCCGATCAACGATTCGTTCGGTCATGGCGCCGGCGACGAGGTGCTCAAGGCGATTGCCGCCACGCTGACGCGGCAGGTCCGTGCCTCTGACGTGGTCGGCCGGCTCGGAGGCGACGAGTTCGCGCTGCTGCTCTGGAATCTCAGCGAGACCGACGCCAAGGCGAAGGCGGCCATCTTCGAGCAGGCGGTCGACGAATTGTCCTTTGTCTTTCGCGGCCAGGAGGTGACCGCGGGCGCCTCCGCCGGTGTCGCGCTTCTGGGGGCGCAGTCCGACCCGGGCCGCGCCCTGGAGGAGGCGGATGCCGCCATGTATGTGCGCAAGGCGCACCGGCGGCACGAGCCGGGGGTCAGGCTGGTCGGCAGCTAAAGCGCGCTGAGATCTGGCGGTACGTTACCGAATTTCCGCAGCAATTTGGCGTCGCCAAACTCGCCGGTCAGAGGATCGCCGCTGCGGCTGAAGGCGACGGCGCCGATATGGCCGGCGCCGTGCGCCAGCATTTCCGCACGACGCAGGGCGGCAGCCGATGTCTGGCATTCCTCGGCAGCACCCGCCACCGGCGATCCGTCCTCGTCGATCAGGAAGGGCAATGCAACGTAGTAGGTGACGTCGGGCATGATCGACTCCGATAGCTGACGGTTCAGGCGGCGCTGCTCTTGCTCCGCATCTTGCTGCGCGAGGTGTCCGGAATGCAGCCGGCGGAAATCGCCGCCTGCAGTTCCTCCAGCTCGGCCTCCAGATATTCGTTGGCCATGATCAGCGCCTTGATGGTGCTGCGCAGATTGCCGTCGCACATCGCGATCGCCTGATCGCAGGCCTGTTCATAATGGCTGTTGTCGAGAAGGGCGGCTGTCGACATCTGCATTGTCCTTGTCAGTTGTCCTGGGCGTTTTCTAGGGGCGCTGGGGTTCTCAAATGTTCCTATTTTGTTCTTTTGGAGTCAAGCGGATTCATCCGCGCGAGGGAAAGCCGGATCGCAGGTCAGGCGATGATGTCGGGGGTGATCTGGTCTTCGATGAACGCGATGCGGTCTCGTAACAACAGCTTGCGCTTCTTCAAGCGCTGTAACCGCAATAGGTCGGGGGCGGGCGATTGATGCAGTGCATCGATCGCCGCATCGAGATCTCGGTGTTCCTGCTGCAACCGGGTGAGCTCGGCTTCGAGCTCACGCTCGTCTTCATTGGTCATGTCTGCGGTGGCCGAAAACCGATAGGCGTGGGATTAAGGCTGTGGATGCCCTGTGGAAATTATCGTCCTTGCGCGGCGTGATCGCAAGCGATCTGCGACCATCGTTCGCCGATCTCCAGCGACATATTTCCGCTGATCGCTGCGGCGCTGCGCAAGCGCATTGATATCATGGATTTTTCCCGCGCGGTTCCTTTACTCACGCTTCGTTACATATGAATTTTCAAAAATGAAGCTGCGGCGACGGTTACCCATCGACAGAACGAATCGCTGATGTACACTTCCTTGTCCGGATCGAATCCTGAGGTTCAACCCTACCGAGGAGGTTTCGAATGACAATTCAGGCACATCTCGTTGAATTGGAGCGGAAGCACAAACTTCTCGAAAACGAATTGCACGAAGCTCTCGTGCACCTTTCAACAGACGACCTGCAAATTGTTGAGTTGAAGCGCCGGAAGTTGATGGTCAAGGACCAGATCGAGCGTCTGAGGCACGGCGACACGCTCCACTAGTAACCCCCGTAACAGCGTAGAGTTGAACATACCCCTATCCCGCAGGGGTGGGAGCTTTTGCGCTCATCCCTGCAACAAAGGTGAGAAACCGTGCAAAGAAGTTTGCGCGGTGTTTGGTTTTTGTCGCAACGCGTTGTCTTGCCGCGAACTGATATCCACGTCGCTCGAAAACGCTTCAGATGTCTGCGAGCTCGGCGACGTGATCTGCGATCGCGAGCGACGACGTCAGTCCTGGCGATTCGATGCCGAACAGATTGATCAGGCCAGCGACGCCGTGATCGCGCGGGCCCTGCATCAGGAAGTCCTGCGTGGCCACCGCGGGCGGTACGATCTTCGGCCGGATACCCGAATAGCTCGGCATCAACGCGCCGTCAGGCAGCGTCGGCCAGTATTTGCGGATCGCCGGGTAGAACCGCTCGGCGCGTGAAGGGTCGACCTCGTAGTCGATCGTCTCGATCCACTCGACGTCAGGGCCGAAGCGCGCTTGGCCTGCCATGTCCAGCGTCAGATGCACTCCCAACCCGCCGGGTTCGGGCACCGGGTAGATCAGGCGCGAGAACGGCGCCTTGGCATTGCAGCTGAAGTAATTTCCCTTGGCGAGATAGGCCCGCGGAATTCGGTCCAGCGGCATGCCGTCGATGTTGCGCGCCACATTGGTCGCCGAGAGCCCCGCGGCGTTGACGAGGAGGGCGCATTGCAGCGTCATTGGCGCCTCGCCGCCGGCGTCGATCTCGATCAGGCCGTTTGCCGCCTTGGCGCGGATCAGCGGCGTGTGAAACGCGAACGCCGTGCCGGCTTCCTCGGCTTCGCCGCGCAGCGAGAGCATGTAGGCGTGGCTGTCGATGATGCCCGTCGATGGCGACAGCAGCGCGGCGTCGCAGGCCAGCGCCGGCTCCAGCGCGCGTGCCGCCTCGCCCGTGAGCTGCTGCATGTCGAGCACGCCATTGGCCTCGGCATGCGCCTTGATCGATTGCAGCTTCTCGGTCTCCTGCGGGCTGGTCGCGACGATCAGCTTGCCGCAATTCTTGTGCGGGATGCCGCGCTCGGCGCAGTAGCGGTAGAGCGCGTGCTTGCCGTCGACGCACATGCGCGCCATCCAGCTCCCGGCGCGGTAGTAGATGCCGGCATGGATCACCTCGCTGTTGCGCGAGGAGGTGATGGTGCCGATCGCCTCGGCCTCCTCGAGCACGATGACCTCGCGTCCGGCCTGCGCAAGCTTTCGAGCCACCGCGAGCCCGACCACGCCGGCTCCGATGACGACGCAATCGACCTTATCCATGGTTGTGCAGGAGGTCCGCTGGAGGCGCCGGTGGCATCAGGCCTGGAGAGAATGCCGCGCGGCCGTTTTCCGTTAAGGAAGAATTTATCATGTCAGGGCAATTGCCGTATTTCACGTCACATTTTTCTGTTGCGCGTACAGGCGTTTACCCGATCCAAACGCGTGAAGCCAGACAATCCGACGTTGAAATCGCGGGTGGCTGATGGCTGAGAAGAACTGGCACGAGGGCAGCACGCTTCCGATTGCTGTGCAGGCCGTTGTGTGCCTGGCCGGCACGGTTGCGCCCGCGCGCGCCTTTGCGCTGTCGGACAGCTTTGCCGCGCCGAGCTATCTCGGCCAGCTCGATCCCAACGTGGTCTGGGAAGTCCTGATCGCGGGCATCGTCGTCTGCGCCTTCCTCGCCGCGATCGTGCTGTGGATCCATTCCTCGCTGCGCCGGACCAGGCGTCTACAGTTGCGGCGCAACGCCTTCGTCTCCTCCGCCATGAACAATCTCAATCAGGGCGTGGTGATGACGGATGCGCAGCGCCGCATCATCTTCTGCAACGACCGCTATCTCGAGATCTACGGCCTGACGCGGTCGGAACTCTGGGCCAATATGGACGGCTATGAGCTTCTTAAGCTCCGGCGCAAGCGCGGGGTGCTCGGCGGCATCTCCGACGACGAATTCTACGAGAAGGCGGCAAGCCACAACGGCCTGATCACCGAGCTGCCCGACGGCCGAGCCATCCTGGTGAAGTTTTTCGTGCTGCCGAACGGCGGCTCGGTGGCGACGCATCTGGACGTCAGCGAGCAGCGCAAGCTGTCGCGACAGCTCGCTTCCACCAAGCAATTCCTGGAATCGGTGCTGGACCATGTGCCGGCCTGCGTGGCCGCGAAGAACATCGAGGACGGCTGCTACATCTTCGCCAACAGCGCCTATGAGCGGTTCTGGGGGTTCTCGCGGGATCATGCCGTCGGCAAGAACGCACGCGAGCTGTTTGCGCCGGTCTCGGCAGCCAGTATCGAGGCGACCGACCGGGCGGCGCTCAACTCCCCGGACGGCCAGTTCCGCAACGAGTTCGAGGTCGACCGCGGCGGCGAGCGGCGCATGGTCGCCTCGATTCGGATCGTGGTCCGCAACGAGAGCAACAAGCCCGAGTTTCTGCTGCTGGTGTTCGAGGACATCACCGACCGCCGGTCGCTGTCGCAGGAGCTGGAGAGCACCAAGAAGTTCCTCGAGCTGGTGGTCGACAACATCCCGGTGGCGCTGATCGTCGAGCAGGTCAAGGACGGCCGCTATCTGCTCGCCAATCGCAGCGCGGAGACGATCCTCAACCGCCGGCGCGAGGAGGCCACGGGCCTGACCGCGTCCGACATCTTCAACCCCAAGGAAGCCAAGCTGATCATCGCGCGCGACGAGGCCGCGATCAAGAAACGCGGGATGATCACCGAGGAGCATCCGATCTCCACCAAGGACGGCCTGCGGCTGTTCCTGACCCGCCGCGCCACCGTGCTCGGCGATACCGGCGAGCCGCAATATCTGATCAAGACCCACGAGGACGTCACCGACCGCCGGCAGACCGAGTCGCGCATGGCGCACATGGCCTATCACGACGGCCTCACCGATCTGCCGAACCGCGCCGCCTTCCTTCAGGCGCTAACCCAGATGATCGAGGCCTGCGAAGGCACCGGCGAGGAGTTCGCCGTCCTCTGCGTCGACCTCGACGGCCTCAAGGAGGTCAACGACGTCTTCGGTCATGCGCTCGGCGACAAGCTCCTGATCGAGGTGGCCAAGCGGCTCCAGGACTCCGCCCGTGGCGGCGTGGTGGCGCGCCTGTCCGGCGACGAATTCGGACTGATCATCGACGGCAAGCAGCCGGACGCGGGTCTTGCGCTGGCGCAGCAGATCGGCGACGCCGTCGCGAAGGACTTCCAGATCGACGGCCGGGCGGTCCGCGCCGGCGTCACCACCGGCATGTCGATCTTCCCGCACAATGGCACTGACGGCGCCTCGCTGCTCGCCAATGCCGGTGCGGCGCTGTTCCGCGCCAAGCAGAAGTCGCGCGGCACGATCAGCCTCTTCCAGCCCGAGATGGACCAGCAGATCCGCGACCGCCGCGTGCTGCACCAGGACCTGTCGGTGGCCATCAAGAACGGCGAGCTCTCGCTTGCCTTCCAGCCCCAGGGCGCCGCCGGCCACAGCGTTGCCGAGAGCGAGATCATCGGCTTCGAGGCGCTGGCGCGCTGGCAGCATCCGGTACGCGGCCAGGTCTCGCCGGCCGAATTCATCCCAATCGCCGAGGAGAGCGGTCTGATCGTCGAGATGGGCG
This sequence comes from Bradyrhizobium genomosp. III, assembly GCF_000261705.1. Taxonomy (NCBI): domain Bacteria; kingdom Pseudomonadati; phylum Pseudomonadota; class Alphaproteobacteria; order Hyphomicrobiales; family Nitrobacteraceae; genus Bradyrhizobium; species Bradyrhizobium genomosp. III. The sequence goes on from NZ_AJQF01000196.1 coordinate 10,169, forward strand.
AGTGGATCCTGCGCGAGGCCTGCCGCGAGGCGGCGTCCTGGCCGAAGCCGCTCCAGGTCGCGGTCAATCTGTCCCCGGCGCAGTTCATGCACGGCGACGTGGTTGGCCTCGTCCATTCGATCCTGCTCGAGACCGGCCTTGCACCCGGCCGGCTCGAGCTGGAGATCACCGAGGGCGTGTTGATCGAGGACTTCGACCGGGGCCTCGCGCTGCTGCGCCGCCTGAAGGCGCTCGGCGTGCGCATCTCCATGGACGATTTCGGCAGCGGTTACTCCTCGCTGAGCTATCTCCAGGCGTTCCCGTTCGACAAGATCAAGATCGACCGGGCCTTCATCACCAATCTCGGCCGCAATCCGCAATCGGCTGCGATCGTGCGCGCGGTGATCGATCTCGGCCACGGCCTCGAAATGTCGATCATCGCCGAGGGCGTCGAGACGGTCGAGCAACTCGCCTTCCTCGCCAAGGAGGGCTGTGACGGCGTGCAGGGCTATCTGCTCGGCAGGCCCCTGCCGATCGGGAAATATGCCGGGCTCGTCGGCCGCGCTGAAGTCATGGAGCTTGCGCTCAAGACCGGCTAGAGCGTTCGAGCGAAGTGGACGCCGGTTCGCGTCAAGAAAAACCGTCAGAATAAGAACCTAGAGACCCCGTTCCGATTTCATCGGAACGGAAATGGCTCTAGTGATGATGGGGCGCTTTGCTTCCATTCGACGGCTTCATGGCGGATTACGACCTCGCGATCATCGGCGGCGGCCTGAACGGTGTCAGCCTCGCGCGCGATGCGGCAGGCCGCGGCTTGCGGGTGATCCTGTTCGAGCAGGGCGATCTCGGCAGCGCGGCATCGTCGGCAACACCGCGGCTGATCCACGGCGATCTGTCGGTGCTGGAGCGGCGCGGGTTCCGGCGGGTGCGCCGGGCCCTGGCCGAGCGCCGGACCTGGCTCCGGATCGCACCGCATCTGGTCCGGCCGATGCGCTTCGTGATCCCCGCGCATTCCGACGAGCGGCCGCCATGGCTGCTGCGTGCCGGCCTGTATGTCTATGACGGTCTCACGAACCGGGGCGGCCTGCCGCCCTCGGCCACTCTCGACATCACGCATCATCCGGTCGGCAACGCGCTGAAGCGCCCGTTCGGTACGGCGTTCGAATATTCGGACTGCGTCGTCGATGACTCTCGCCTGGTGGTGCTGACGGCGCTGGATGCCGCTGAGCATGGGGCGGCGATCCGGACTGGTGCGCGTTGCGTCCGTGCGGACAGAACCGACATTTGGCGGCTCGCGGTGGTCGATCGCGGCCACCGCCGCAC
>NZ_AJQF01000197.1:0-923 GCF_000261705.1 Bradyrhizobium genomosp. III
GAGCCAGATCATCGTGCCCAGGCTGTTCGATTCCGAGAACGTCTACGTCTTTCAGAACAATGATGGACGGCTGATCTTTGCCCGGCCCTTCGAGCGCGACTTCACGCTGATCGGCACGGTCACGCACGCCTTCACCGGCGATCCCGCAATTGTGGCGATGCCGGGGGCCGACGTCGGCTATCTCTGCGAAGCGGCGAGCCGCTATTTTCGTCAGCGCGTCGCCCCGACCGACGTGGTCCGGACAGTCTCCGGCGTCAACCTGGCGCTGGCGTCCCTGCGCGGCCGCGACGGCACGATGCTGTTCCATGCGCGCCTGCGCAAGGCGCCGCTGCTCACCATGTTCGGCGGCGACGTCACCACCTCGCGCCTGCGCGCGGAGTGGGCGGTGACGAAGCTGACGCCGTTCTATCCGATGTCGCCGCCCTGGACTGCCGGCGCCGCGCTGCCCGGCGGAGATTTTGCCTGGGAGCGTTTCGACACCGAAGTCGACCTTGCGCGCGACCGCTGGCGGTTTCTGTCGGAGCCAGAGGCCCAGCGTCTGGTCGGGGCTTATGGCTCGCGGTTGTCCGCAGTTCTCGGTGACGCCAGGAGCCGCGACGATCTCGGCCCGGGCTTCGGTCCCGAACTGACCGGCGCCGAGGTCCGCTACCTGATGGCTCGCGAATGGGCCCGCTTCCCCGAGGACGTCCTGTGGCGCCGCTCCAAGCTGGGCTTGACCATGCCTGCGGCGGACCGCGACGCGCTGGCGTCGTTCATGGCGAATGTGATGTGAACGATCTCTCCCGGCACGGTTGAGCTAGGGACGATCGGCGGCTAGCGTGCGGCGGAATCGGGGTTGGCAGGATCATGACGGACGAGTTGCCCAGAACAGGCGCCGCGGCTGATGCGGCCGGCGGAGATGCGCTTCCTGCGGCGGGCCAGCC
>NZ_AJQF01000198.1:0-12669 GCF_000261705.1 Bradyrhizobium genomosp. III
GCCAAAACCTTTGGCACCTTCCGCGCCGTGGATGGCGTCTCGCTGGACATCAAGGCTGGCGAATTCTTCGCGCTGCTCGGCCCGAGCGGCTGCGGCAAGACCACGCTGCTGCGCATGCTCGCCGGCTTCGAGGCGCCGGACGAGGGGCGCATCCTGCTCGGGGACAAAGACATCGCGCAGGCGCTGCCGCATGAGCGCCCGATCAACATGATGTTCCAGAATTACGCGTTGTTTCCGCATCTGTCGGTGCGCGACAACATCGCCTTCGGCTTGAAGCGCGCCGGCATGGCACGCGCCGACATCGCCGGCCGTGTGGCCGAGATGGTCGCCCTGGTGAAGCTCGAAGGGCTCGAGAAGCGCAAGCCGGATCAGCTCTCCGGCGGCCAGCGCCAGCGCGTCGCGCTTGCCCGCGCACTGGCGCGCCGCCCGCAACTGCTGCTGCTCGACGAGCCGCTCGCGGCGCTCGACAAGAAGCTGCGCGAGAATACGCAAGGCGAGCTGATGGAGCTGCAGCGCCGGCTCGGCATGACCTTCATCGTCGTCACCCACGACCAGGAGGAAGCCATGACGATGGCGAGCCGGATCGGAGTGATGAACACCGGCAGGCTTGCTCAGGTCGCGAGCCCCCGCGAGCTCTATGAAGCTCCGCGCTCGCGCTGGATCGCGGAGTTCGTCGGCGACGTCAATGTGTTCGACGGCGAGACCAGATTGCGCGACGGTCATCGTCTGGTCATTGGTACGCGTGATGCGGGTACGCTGGTGGTGGCCGAGCCGCGCGAACCGGTCGGCGCGGGAAGATTCTCGATCGCGATTCGTCCCGAGAAGATCAAGTTGTCGCGCCGCGCCCCGGTCAGCGAAGCCGGTCGTGAAACCACGATCAACAGCCTGGACGGTGTGATCGCGGACATCTGCTATCTCGGCGGCACCACCACCTATAAAGTGAAGCTCGATACCGGCGGAATCGTACGGGCCTCCGTCTCCAACAGCGCGCGTCTGTACGTCGACGCCTATAGCGTGGGCCAGCAAATCGTCGCCTGGTTCACGCCCGATGATTGCGTGGTGCTGCCGTCATGAGCTCCCGCCGTATCTTCGCGCGTCCGGCGCGCTTTGCCGCGATCGCCCCCTATGTCTGGATGGTGCTGTTCTTCCTGGTGCCGTTCGCGTTCGTGCTCAAGATCAGCCTGTCGCTGACGGCGATCGCGCAGCCGCCTTACGAGCCGGTGTTCGACCTGATGGCGGGGTGGGACGCGCTCAAGGCGGCCTTTGCCGCACTGTCGATCGACAATTTCAAGCTGCTCGTCTCCGACGACATCTATGTGTTCGCCTATGTGCGCAGCCTCACCGTCGCTGTGACCGCGACTGCGCTGCTGCTGCTGATCGGCTATCCCATCGCCTACGGCATGGCGCGACTGCCGAAGAGCTGGCAGGCGGTGGCGATGGTGCTGGTGATCGTGCCGTTCTGGACCTCGTTCCTGATCCGCATCTATGCCTGGATCAACATCCTCCAGCACGACGGGCTGCTGAACCAGATCCTGCTGGCGCTACACCTGGTCAGCCAGCCCCTGGTCTGGCTTTCCACCGACAGCGCGATGTATATCGGCATCGTCTATTCCTATCTGCCGTTCATGATCCTGCCGCTCTACGCCACGCTCGCCAAGATGGAGCCAGCGCTGGAGGAGGCGGCTGGCGATCTCGGCGCGCCACCGTGGCAGGTGTTCTGGCTCGTCACCTTCCCGCTGTCGCTGCCCGGCGTCGGTGCCGGCGTGCTGCTGTGCTTCATTCCCATCGTCGGCGAATTCGTCATCCCGGACCTTCTGGCCGGCTCCAATTCGCTGATGATCGGCCAGACCCTGTGGCTCGAATTCTTCACCAACAAGGACTGGCCGGTCGCCTCTGCCGCGGCCATCGTGCTGCTGGTGGTGCTGCTGATGCCGCTGCTGCTGTATGAGCGGCTCCAGAAGCGGCAGCTGGAACAGGGGCGCTGACGCCATGCGCAAGGTCTCACGCCTGTCCCGTTTCAACATCGCCTCGCTCGCGCTCGGGCTGGCGTTCCTTTACTTGCCGATCCTCATCCTCGTCATCTACTCCTTCAATGCTTCGCGGCTGGTGACGGTGTGGGGCGGCTGGTCGCTGCGCTGGTATCACGAGTTCTTCAACGACCGCGCCATGATCGAGGCGGCCTGGATGAGTTTTCGCGTTGCGGTCTCCTCCGCGACCATCGCCACGCTGCTCGGCACGCTCGCCGCGGTCGCATTGTCGCGCGGCGAGCGCTTCCGCGGCCGCACGCTGTTCTCCGGCATGCTCTACGCGCCGCTGGTGATGCCCGAGGTGATCACCGGTCTGTCGCTGCTGCTGTTGTTCGTCGCGCTGAACGCCGAGCGCGGCTTCTGGACGGTGACGATCGCCCATACCACGCTGACGATGTGTTTCGTCGCCGTGGTCGTGCAGTCCCGGCTCGGCTCGCTCGACCGTTCGCTGGAGGAGGCGGCGATGGACCTTGGCTGCGACCCGGTCCGCGCCTTTCTTTCGGTGACGCTGCCGTTGATCGCCCCCGCGATCGTCGCAGGCTGGATGCTGGCCTTCACGCTGTCGCTGGACGATCTCGTGATCGCGAGCTTCACGACCGGGCCGGGGTCGGCGACCTTGCCGATCCGGATCTATTCCGAGGTGCGGCTGGGCGTGAAGCCGGAGATCAACGCGATCTGCACGCTGGTGATCGCCCTGATCGCGGTGGTCATCGTGATCGCCTCGCTCGCTTCGAAACTGTCGAGCTCGCAGGGCGAGAGCGCGGCGCCGCTGTAGCCGTTCGTGCAGCGTGCCATCCTCGCGCCGCGCCCTGCACCGCCGCCCCGAGTTGCCGCAGCGCCAGGGCGTCGAGCGGGAATTCCAGCAGGATATGGATCAGGCTCAGCGCCAGCAGGAAGGTGAAACCGAACGCGTAGTCGTAGAAGTAGAGCGCGGTGGAGGCTGCGCTGGCGGCGGCCATCGCCGCCAGCCGCGCCTTCGGGACTGCGGTCCAGCGGATGACGTCGGCTTTGATGAACCAGTTGAGGTAATGATAGGTATAGACGAAGGCGAGCAGGCTCGTCAGCCTGGTGTCGAGGACGAGACCGGGTACGCCGAACAGCCGGCTGAGCGCCGGGCCGACATTGCCGAAATAATCCTGTCCAACCCGGGCAAAGCTTGCGATCCGGACTTCGGCGGTTGGCGGCAGCAGCAGGATCGTAGCAATCGCGACGAGGTAGACAGCCACCAGCGCAGCCTGGACGCGGCTGCCGGATCGGTGCGCGCCGAGCACCATGAAGATCAGCGTGAACAGCGAGACGTGGACCAGGGTCGGAATCAGGATGCCGATGACCGCGAGCGAAGACCCGCTCGAATACATGATCGCGGACAGGGCGAGTGCCGTCATGAACAGCAGCATGCTCTCGATCGCCGAGGTGGTGGCCGCGAGCATGGCGCAGACGATCAGCGCGCCCCACATCGCAAAGCCGAACCAGGAGGCGTTGTCGATCAGGGCCGCGACCACGGCGATGATTGCGAGGGCTGCCGCAATCCCGCGATGTGGCAGGTAGTAGCTGCGGTCGTGCAGCCACGAAATCTCGGTGAAGTAGTGCGCCGGGCCGAGCACGACATAAGCCAACAGGAGCAGTTCGAACGGCATCAGATAGGCCGCCGCGAGCGCCAGCAGCATCAGGCCGAGATGGATCGCGTCGTTGCTGCGCATGATGCCGTGCCCTGCATTGGGGCACGGAGGTTAGAGCAGGCGTGGACAACCCGCAATTGTCCACGTTGTCGCTCGAACGTCCTGCTTGCGGCGACCCGTTGCGTCCTGTCGCGTCAGGACTTCACCGCACCTGCCGTGAGCCCGCCCACCATGTAGCGGCGGAAGGCATAGTAGATCGCGGCCGGCGGCAGTGCGTAGATGAAGCCGGTCGTCATCAACAGCTCCCAAGGCGAGTCGTCGGCGGCGAGGAAGTTGCCGAGCGCGACGGGGAGGGTGATCTCGCGGTCGTTCGAGAGCAGCAGGAACGCGTAGAGATATTCGTTCCAGGCCAGCAGCACCGCATAAGTGCCGATCGCGACCAGCGAGGGCATCATCAGCGGCAGGTAGACCAGACGGAAGATCTGGAGGGTCGTCGCACCGTCCATCACGGCGGCTTCGTCCAATTCGACGGGCAGCTTGTCGGAGGCCTGCTTGAGCACCCAGATCGCGTAAGGGCTGGCGATGGTCACCATCGCCAGGATCAGCGACCAGTGATTGTTGAGCAGGCCGTAATTGCCCATGGTGCGGTACATCGGCACGGCAAGGAACGCCGCCGGGATGAAATAGGTGAACAGCGCGAGATTCATCACGACCCGCCCGCCGGGCACCTTCAGCCGCGAGATCGAGAATGCCGCGGCGGTCGCGATGAACAGCGTCAGCACGCCGACGGATGCCGCGATCACCAGCGAGTTCCAGAACTGTATGTAGAAGTCGCGCAGGAAGTAGTGCTGTTGCTTGAACACGATTTCGAAGTTGTGCAGCGTCGGATGGTCCGGCCACAGCTTGCCGGAGAATGCGTCCTCCTTCGGCGAGATCGCGAACAGGAACATGTGGTAGATCGGAATCATCGTCCAGAGGAAGACGGGAATGCCGATCAGCAGCAACCGCGCTTCGGTTGCGACTTCGCGCAGGGTGGGGAGCTTCATCGCGACAACCGTTTCATCATGAAGTACACGAGCGGCAGGACGAACGGCATTGCGCAGACGATCGATGCCATGGCCAGGCTGAGCTGGTCGAGCCGGAGATAGCGGATGCCGAGGGTCGACAGCACATGCGTGAGGTCGGCCGGGCCACCGCCGGTGAGCAGATAGACGCTGTTGAAGTCGCCGAGCGTCCAGATCATCGAGAGCAGCGTGCAGGTGACGTAGAGCGTCTGCATCGACGGCCAGGTGATGTAGCGGAATTTCTGCCACCAGCTCGCACCGTCGACCTCGGCGGCCTCGAACAGATCGTGCGAGATCGCAAGGCGGCCGGTGATCAGGATCAGCGTCCAGAACGGCAGCGACTTCCAGATGTGCACCGCGATCGCCATGCTGAGCGCCACGGTGGGGTCGTTGAGCCAGTTCGGGCCGTCATCGCCGGTCAGGGAGAAGATGAGGTGATTGACCATGCCCCATTCGGGATTGAGCATGAACCGAACCGACAGGATGGTCGGGATCGACGGCACCGCCCAGGGCAGGATGAAGATCACCGAGAGCCATTTGATCCAGGGGCGCTGCACCGCGAAGAAGCCGGACAGGAACAGCGCGATCAGCATCTTGATGTTGATGCCGATGACCAGGAAGATCAGCGTGTTGACCGCGGCGCGCGCGAAGATCGGATCGTTGTAGAGCGCGACATAATTCGACGGGGCCCGCGCCAGCCACAGCCCGTAGCCGACGGGGTAGACCACGAAGGCAAGGAAAACGAGCAGATAGGGCGCAAGCAGCACGATGCCCCAGACCTGCGGCGGGGTCAGCCGCGACGACAGGGGCGGGCCGGGGAGTGCCTGATCGCCAGAGAGCGTGATCGCCATTCTTTTCGGACTCTTCAAAGAGATGCCGGCCGCGAAACGCGGCCGGTGTTGTTCTAGCACCTCTCCCCGCGAGGCGGGGAGAGGCAGGATGATTTAGCCCGCGACCTGCTTGATGCGGGCGATCAGTTCGTCGACGGCCTTGTCGACCGGAACCTTCTCGCTGACGACGCGATTCATCGCCTTCGCCCACACGTTCTCGTTGTTGAGGATCGTGAACTTCCAGTTTTTGGTGAAGTCGAACGCCGCGGTGCCGCCCTTGAACTGCGTGTAGACGGCCTTGCGGTGCTTGTCAGCCTGCCAGAACGGGCTTTCCTGGCTTTCCTTCGTCACCGGGAACCAGCGGCCGAGCGCGCCCTCGATGTAGGGGCGGACGTTCTCTTCCTGGAGCAGGAAGCTGATGAACTGCTTGGCCTCTGCCTTGTTCTTGGCCGCGGTGAAGACCAGTCCGGTCTTGACGTCGGAGCGGTAGCGGATGGTCGAACCATCCGGCGCCTTCGGGAAGGACGCCGTCACGATGTCCTGCTCGTAGGCCTTCTTGCCGGCTTCGCGCTGTTCGGGCGTGAGCGCCTGGTTCTGGGAGTCCTCGAACCACTTCGCGGCGATCGAGATCGTGAAATTGTGGGTCATCACGATGGTCTTGTTGTGGAACGCGACGTTGTTGTCGGGATCCTTCCAGGTCGTGGAGGATGGCGGCGTGCAACCCTTGATGTAGGTGTCGGTGTAATCCTTCATCGCCTTGATCAGGTTCTCGCGAACCGTGGGATCGTCGACCGTGAGCTTGCCGTCGTCGTCGACCAGCTTGACGTGGTAGGCGTCCATGAAGGTGTAGAACGACTGGAAGGCGTCGGTGGATTCCACGCCCATCGGCTGGCCGACGGCATAGATGCGCTGGCCGGTGGCCTTGCGGATCCCCGGCTGCACCTTGTCGCACCAGAACGTCCAGTAGCCCGTCCAGTCGTTCGGGATATCGGCGAGCTTGAAGCCGGACTTCTCCAGCATGTCGTTCCAGATCTGGACGTGCATGCTCTGCTGCTTCAGCGGGAAGCCGTAATAGGCCTTCTTCTTGGTGACGTCGTTATAGAGGATCGACGCATCCAGCGTGTTCTGCACGAACCGGCCCTTGATCGGCTCCATCACGTCGGAGAGATCCTCGAGCTTGCCTTCATAGGCCCACTTGCCCTGCGCCTGGACGTCATAAGAGTCGGAATAGGCGACATCGGGCACGGTGCCGGCATCGAGCGCGGCGACCGTCTTCGGAATCATGTCCTGGATCGCGTATTGCGACAATTCGACCTTGATGCCGGTCTTGGCTTCGAACTTCTTGATCGTCTCGATCAGTGCGTCGTCTTCGGAGCGATAGAAGCCCTTGCCCCACCAGACCGTGATCGTCTTCTGCTGCGCAAATGCGGGTGCAGCGGCTGCAAACAGCCCGGCCGCAGCGACCGCCAGTGATACTGCGCCAATAACCTTGGATTTCACGTTTTTCTCCCTCAAACGGCCGGTGTTTTTAACCGGTCGTATAAAACACTAGCGCATGGCGTTAGCTCGATCTAGCGGCATGTTGTCAGACATAGGTCGCGGGGATGGGCCTTGCGGAGATCCTTAACGCGTGCATCGATCCAATCACCGCATCAATTCGCCCTGATCAATTCGCGCCTTCCGAGGAACTCCAGTTTGGGGAACGGTCTCGTCCCGCTCGGGCGAGCCGTCAGCGCTTCCGCTTTAGACCCGTCGATATCGTGTTCGAACTTGCCTCAGCGGATCGGGGCCGCGGCTTGCCATGCCCGCTGGCTCGAGAAGGAGAGCGCCATGCCTCGAGGAGCATCTTCAAAAACTGGCTGGCATGCGGCGATAGCGTCGCCCCGCGCCTGCGCACGATTCCGATCGTCCGCGACACTTCCGGCTCGATCAGCCGAACGGTGTGAATGATCGGATGACCGGCGGCGGGCGTCGCGAGCCTCGGCAGCACAGCGATGCCCAATCCCTCTTCGACCAGGCCAAGCGAGCCGGAGAGGTGGGCGACTTCATAAGACCAGTTCAGCTGCAGGCCCTGCCGCGCCAGCGCATTGTCGATCAACGCGCGATTGCCGCTGTTGCGACCGACGGTGATGACCCGGTGCGACACGATCTCCGACCAGCTCACCTGCTTGCGCGAAGCCAGCGGATGGTCATGACGGCAGGCCAGGACGAACGGGTCCTCAACCAATTTCTCGAATTCGATTTCGGCATGCGAAGCGCCGATGAAATTGATGCCGAAGTCGGCTTCTCCGCGCGCAACCGCTTCCAACCCCTCATTGGCGCCGATATCCAGAATGCGGATGCGGATGCGCGGATACGCTTCGGCGAACCGGCCGATCGCTCGCGGAAGAAAATAGAACACCGCTGTCGGCACCGCAGCCACGGAGACCAAACCCGAACTTCGCGCGCCGATATCATGGATGGCGAGCACCGAGGTCTCAAACTCGTCGATGAGACGGCGGACCTTCGGCAGGAAGTCGCGGCCCGTCATGGTGAGATTGACGTGGCGCGTGGACCGTTCGAGCAGCGGCGCTCCGAGACTTTCCTCCAGCTTCTGAATGCGCCGGCTGAGCGCCGGCTGGGACAGATTGAGCGCCTTCGCGGTCCGGACGAAGCTGCCCATCTCCGCGACGGTGATGAACGCCTTGAGGTCGAGCAGTTCTGCGTTCATGGCAAGGCTCCATTATGTCGATTGACGAAATAATACCTCAGATATTTGCATTTCACAAAAGAGTTCGGAGGGAGGATGCTCTGGTTCAGGCGAGCATGTCGCCGAACGGAAGAACATCATGAACGATCAGATTGCCATTCCCTGTGTGGTCATGCGCGGTGGGACCTCGCGCGGACCGTTTTTCCTGGCTCGCGACCTTCCTGCCGATCCCAACGCGCGCGACGCGGTCCTGTTGTCGGTAATGGGAGGTGGGCACGATCTCGGAATCGATGGAATCGGCGGCGGCAATGCCGTGATCAACAAGGTCGCGATCATCGGACCGGCAACGGTGCCCGACGCCGATGTCGACTACCTGTTTGCCCAGGTGCGCGTTCGCGAAGGGATTGTCGATACCTCGCCGAACTGCGGAAACATGCTGGCGGCGGTCGGGCCGTTCGCAATCGAAGCTGGCCTGGTCGCCGCTACCGCAGATCGCACCCATGTGCGTATCCATAACGTCAACACCGGTAAGCTGATCGATGCGACGGTCGCCACTCCCGGAGGACGGGTGACCTATGAGGGCGGGGCGCGGATCGACGGGGTACCGGGAACGGCCGCGCCCATCGAACTGTCGTTCCCCAACGCGGCCGGCGCACGCACCGGTCGCCTGTTGCCGACAGGACGTCCGGTCGACCGTATCGGAGGGATCGACGTGACCTGCATCGACGCAGCCATGCCCGTCATGCTGGTCCGCGCGGCAGATCTCGGATGGACCGGCCGCGAGGCCCCTCCGGCCTTCGCCGACGGCGCCTTCCGCGGGCGGCTCGAACATTTGCGCATCGAGGCTGGACGCCGGATGGGTTTTCCGGATTCCGCGTCAATGGTGATTCCGAAGCCGGTTCTGATCGCGCCTGCAAGCGGGGCGGCGTTGAACGTCAGGTACTTCATGCCGCACGACTGCCATAGCGCGCTGGCGGTGACCGGTGCCGTCGCGATCGCGACCGCCTGTGTGACGCCCGGGACGATCGCCGCAGAGATGGTTGGATTGCTTGCACCTCCGGTGCCGATCACGCTCGCCCATCCCTCCGGCCAGCTCGTGGTTCGGCTGGAGCCCGGCCCGGTTGCCCGGGTGCAGCGGACAGCCCGGCGAATTCTCGAGGGCCATGTCTTCGCCCGTCGATCGCACGTCCCTCATTCAGTCCTGGCAGCCTGAAGCCGGACCGCTTTCAAAGCCTTCAAAAATCAGAGCCATGAAAAATCAGAGCCATGGGAGAAACGAGAATGCAGAAGCAAGCGCTGGTCGGGCCCGTGAACAGTGAGACGCGAAAGCCATTCTACCGGATCCTCTACGTCCAGGTGCTGATCGGTCTCATGTTGGGCGTCCTCACCGGCCATCTCTGGCCTGAGTTCGGTGCCGCGCTGAAGCCCTTCGGCGACGGCTTCGTGAAGCTGGTCAAGATGATGATCGCGCCGATCGTGTTCTGCACCATCGTCAGCGGCATCAACAGCATCAGCGATTCCCGCGAGGTCGGCCGCACGCTGGTGAAATCCATGGCGCTGTTCTACCTGCTGACCGTGCTCGCACTGCTGGCCGGGCTGGTCGCCGTGTTGCTGATCCAGCCGGGCGTCGGCATGCATGTGTCCGTCAGCACGCTGGATCCGTCGGTGGCCGCGAAATTCACCAAGCAGGCGAGTGCGACCGGATTTGCGGACTTCATGCTGCACATCATCCCGCATTCCTTCTTTGGCGCGTTTGCCGACGGCGAAGTGCTGCCGGTCCTGCTGGTCTCCATCCTGATCGCCTTTGGCCTGAGCCGTGCCGGCGATGGGGGCGCGGTGGTTACGAAGGCGGTCGATTCCTTCTCTCAGGTCCTGTTTGTGTCCTTTGGCTTCGTCATGAAGCTCGCTCCGCTCGGCGCCTTTGGCGCCATGGCGTTCACCGTGGGCCGCTACGGCATTCGATCGATCGGCTCGCTCGGACTGCTGATCCTGACATTCTATATCGCCTGCTCCGTCTTCGTGGTCGTCGTGCTCGGCACGCTGGCGCGGCTGAACGGCTTCAGCCTGTGGAAGACCATTCGCTACTTCAAGGAAGAGCTGCTGATCGTGCTCGGCACATCATCGTCGGAACCGGCGCTGCCGGGAGCGCTGCGCAAGCTGGAGCAGCTCGGATGCCGGAAAGGCGTGTCCGGCCTCGTGTTGCCGATGGGCTATTCCTTCAATCTGGACGGCAGCGCCATCTATCTCACCCTGGCCTCCATCTTCATCGCGCAGGCCTGCGACATCCACCTGTCGTGGGGGCAGATTGCGGCGATGCTCGGACTGATGCTGCTGACGTCCAAAGGCGCGGCTGGCGTCACCGGCAGCGGCTTCGTGGCGCTTGTCGCGACCCTCTCCGTCATGCCGGATCTGCCCGTGACCGGCGTGGCGCTGCTTGTCGGCATCGACCGTTTCATGTCGGAAGCGCGGGCGCTGACCAGCATGATCAGCAACTGCGTCGCAGCCATTACCGTTTCGCTGTGGGAGGACGCCTGTGACCGCGAGGTGTTGGCTCGCGAACTGGGAGGAAGCGGCGCTCTCAAGGTCGCGGCCGGATCGAAGATCGGTGGAGGAGCAGTGCTGCAGGGGGACAAGGCCTGGATTTCGACGACGCAATCGGCCGCTTAACGCCACCTCCGGGATGCAATCGGCCGCACTGCTCGATTTGGATTTGGCAAGTCGCTGGCATGTCGAGCTTGTTGAGCTCGGGCTACCGAAATCCGCGAAGGCTGCGTTGATCAGCCTAGTTGGATTTGGCGTTTTCCTTCGCGTTCTCTTTGGCGTTCTCCGCCGTCGGCGATTCCGCCGGTGGAGGACGCTTTCCGCTGCCGGTGATGCGCTCGATCGCGGAGCGCACGGCGTCGCCCCCCTTGCGATCCTTCAGCATGTCGAGCAGCGGCGCGGAGGCCGGCGAGCGGCGGATCAGGCTTTCCGGATCGGGGAAGATCAGGGGATCGTCCCAGGGGCCCTGCACCACGAATGGCAATTCGAATCCCGACGTGCTGTTGAGGCTCGCCACGCCCTTCATGTCGTATTCGCGCGTCGGCACCGAGGCGGTGCCGGTGAGCGTAATCTTCGCCGCCGGCCCTTCGACACGGATGTCTTCGGCGGTCGCGACCCCATCGGAGAATTTCACGGCGATGGTGAGATTGTTGTACGGCGTCGAACCGTTGCGGAAATTGCCGCCGCCGGACAGCGGCCGCCGCTCCAGGCGCTTCAGCAGCTGCTCGGCATTGAAGCCCGAGATCGCGCCGTCATGGCCGGTGACGGTGGCGCTGCCGTCGAGCGACTGCACGAGGCCGAACGGGCTCGAGCCCGAGGCGAAGAGCGACACGTTGATGTTGCCGCGACCGGATAGCTTGCTGAGGCCGAACAGTTCGGTGGCGCAGGCCTGGAGATCGACGTCGGTGAACTGGAATTGCGCCTTGATGTCGGCGACGGTGTCGGAGCGCGCGATGCCGAACGAGCCCTTGGCGATGCCGCCATAGACCTGCGCCTCGCCGACCGAGAGCGCCAGCGTGCCGTTGCGCAAATTGGCGCCGATCGCGGTGCGGCCGAGCCTGGTCGGCCCCACCGTCAGCTTTGCTGCCGACAGGCGCATGTCGAGGTCGGTCGTCGACAATCCGTTGAGATCGAACAGCTGCCTGTTCCAGTCCCGCGCGCCGCTCGCGAGCAGGCGGAAGGTGGAGATATAAGGCGTGAAGTCGAGCGCGTCGGCGGCAAGCGTCGCCTGCAGCGTCTGCCGGCCGTTATTGGCGTAGGTCATGACGCCCTCGGCGGCATTGCCGTCGAGCTCGACATTGACGTTGGTGAGCGCGATCGAGGCGCCGACGACGTTGGCGCGCGCCTTCAGCACGAAGCGGCCGAAGCCGCCGCTGGCGGGCTGTGGCTGCCCGGTCCAGCGCAGCGCGTTGCGCAAGGAGGGGCTGTCGATCGTCAACGTGCCCTCCATCATCGGGCTGGTGCGGTTGGCGACGCTGCCGTCGAAGGCGAGCTTGAGCGGCGCGCTGGCGATCCGCGCCTTCAACCCCGAGCGCTCGCCGGAGAGGGCGGCGACGAAATCGGAAAAGCTGATCGAGCCGTCGACACGCTCGCCGCGCCAGTCGAACTGTCCGGTCGCGGCGAAGGAGCGCGAGATCGAAGGCCAGGCCAGGGACAGGTCGATGTCCTCGAACTTCTCGGTGCCGTGCGTGGCGGCGTCCTCGTAGTCGAGCACGCCGTCCTGGATCCGGATTTCGGAGAACGAGACCTGGTTCTCGGCCCCGGGCTTCATGGTGCGCGCGATGGTCTGGATGAAGGGCGTCCAGTTGCTCTGGCCGTCCGGCTTCAGGCTGACATGGATGCGGGGCCGCAGCAGCGTCAGGTCGGAGATCTCGAACCGTTGCAGCAGCAACGGCAGCA
>NZ_AJQF01000199.1:0-8847 GCF_000261705.1 Bradyrhizobium genomosp. III
CTGGAGCGCGGGATCGCTGGTGCCGCCGCCCTTGAGGCCCACGTCACGGAAGGAGATGTAGCTTGCCGGCAGCACCGAGATGTCGATTGCGCCTGCGACACTGAGCTCGAGCCCGGTGACGTCGCGGATCTGCGCTTCGACCGCCCTGCGCAGCGCGTCGCGGTTGATGAGCCATGAGGTCGCGATCAGGGCGATCAGCGCGACACCGAGCAGCGCCGCGATCGGCGTCCCGAGGCGCTTCATTCCTTGGGCCATGGTCAATGGCATGTCCTGATCGGGTTGGTCGTTGGAGCCAGAAGGGCGGGTCGGGAAACCTGCGTGCCCACGCCCAACCCCCGCAACTTGATGGTTTTTCTTGTCGCTTTCAAGGCCGCGGACGGTTCTGCCCACGGTGTGGGCAGCTTCTATCACCCGGGCGCGGTGCGGAGAACCCCGTATCATTGACGGCTTTGGAGGATTTCGCCTAATAATCGCCGCCAATAGGGCGCGACGCCTCCAAGCCGAAGGTTCAGTCGAAGGTTATTTGCATGAACAAGGTCTATCCCGACGCCAAGTCGGCTCTCAACGGCATTTTGAAAGACAACATGATGATCATGTCGGGAGGCTTCGGCCTCTGCGGCATCGCCGAGGAGCTCTCGGACGCGATCCGCGAGTCCGGCGTCAAGGGCCTGACGGTGGTCTCCAACAATGCCGGCGTCGACGGCATCGGGCTCAGCCGCCTCTTGGAAACCCGGCAGATCAAGAAGATGATCTCGTCCTATGTCGGCGAGAACAAGCTGTTCGCCCAGCAATTCCTCGCCGGCGAGCTGGAACTCGAATTCAATCCGCAGGGCACGCTCGCCGAGCGCATCCGCGCCGGCGGCGCCGGCATCCCGGCCTTCTACACCAAGACCGGCGTCGGCACGCTGATCGCCGAAGGCAAGGAAGTGAAGGAGTTCGACGGCGAGAAGTATCTGATGGAGCGCGGCCTGTTCGCCGACCTCGCCATCGTGCATGCCTGGAAGGGCGACACCGCCGGCAATCTCATCTACCGCAAGACCGCGCGCAATTTTAACCCGATGATGGCGACCGCCGCCAAGATCACCGTCGCCGAGGTCGAGCATCTGGTTCCGGCGGGTGAACTCAATCCCGACCACATCCACACGCCCGGCATCTTCGTGAAGCGCATCGTCGAGGTCGGCACGGCCAAGAAGCGCATCGAATTCCGCAACACCCGCCCGCGTACCGCCGCTTAAGCGTATCAGGAGACACACATGGCCTGGACCCGTGAACAGATGGCCGCGCGCGCCGCAAAGGAATTGCGTGACGGCTACTACGTCAATCTCGGCATCGGCATCCCGACGCTGGTTTCGAACTTCATACCCGACGGGGTCGATGTCAGCCTGCAGAGCGAGAACGGCATGCTCGGCATGGGCCCGTTCCCTTATGAAGACGAGGTGGACGCGGACCTGATCAACGCCGGCAAGCAAACGGTGAGCGAGCTGCCCTCGACCTCGTATTTCTCGAGCGCGGATTCCTTCGGGATGATCCGCGGCGGCCACATGGACCTGTCGATCCTCGGCGCCATGCAGGTGGCCCAGAACGGCGATCTCGCCAACTGGATGATCCCCGGCAAGATGGTCAAGGGCATGGGCGGCGCGATGGACCTCGTCGCCGGCGTCAAGCGCGTCGTCGTGGTGATGGAGCATTCGGCCAAGGACGGCTCCAAGCTCCTCAAGAAGTGCAATCTGCCGCTGACCGGCGAGCGCGTCGTCGACATGGTCGTCACGGATCTGGCGGTCTTCACCATCGACAAGCACGGCGACGGCGGCATGGCCCTGATCGAGCTCGCCGACGGCGTCTCGCTCGACGAGGTCAAGGCCAAGACCGAAGCCGAGTTTCGCGTGGCGCTGAAGAACAGCTGAGTTAGCGATCCGCGAACAATGGGAAAGGGCCGGGCTTTGTCCCGGCCATTTTCATTGAAGTACCGACGCGCACTGCTTCCACATCGCAATGACGGAGTATGGGACGCGGCCGAGACTCTGCTATTTCGCGAGTCAGGCCCGCCCTACGACCTCACCGCCCACACCTTGCTCCACCGCGCCGACACGCTGGCGACCCAGGAGGTCTCCTCGCGCACCAGGCGGAAGCCGAGATTGGCGGGCGGCACGCCCTGGGCGCAGCCGCCGGCGCGGGCGTCGCGGATGAAATCGGTGACATAGGCGCGGTGGGCGCCCTCGGCGACACGCACGCCGCAGTTCACGGTGGGGCGGCCGGCATTGCCGGCGGCGTCGACGCGCGAGCGCACGAAGCAGGTCGAGGTCCATTCCCAGACATTGCCGGCGAGGTCTTCGACGCCGTGCTCGTTCGGGCCGGACTTGCCGAACGGATAGGCCGTGGTGTCGGAAAGGTCGCGTTCGGATTCGCGCTCATAGCGGCTGATCCAGCGCTTCGAAGGATCGTCGGCATCGACAGCGACGCCATCGTCCTTGAATCTGGAGCCTGCTGCAAAGGCCCATTCTGCATCGCTCGGCAGGCGGTAATGGTGGCCTGTCTTGCGCGACAGCCAGCCTGCATAAGCCTCGGCATCGTGCCAGCTCACCTGCACCGCGGGACGATCGGCGGCGACCGCGACGTCGCGATCGAGCGCGCGGCAGGCGCCATCCTGCACACAGAGCTGATAGTCGGATGAGGAGACCTGATTTCGCATGATGTGGAGCGGCCGGTCGACGCGCATCACGCGCAGCGGCGCTTCCGCCTGCTGCCCGCCGCGTGTGAAATCGCCGGCCTCGCGATAGGACAGGCTGCCCGCTGCGACCCTGACGATCGCAGGCTCCGACGCCGTGCCGTGGACGGTCATGTCCGAGACCAGCGGCGCCATCGCGATCGGCCCGGCGAGCCCGGCGGCGCAGGCGAGTGCCAGTTTGAGCTTGAATGCGATCAGCATGGTCATTCCTCGAAGAAAGAAGGGGCCGGTGATGACCGGCCCCTTTTCGCGTTTAGTTGGTGGCTGCCGGTATTTCGGCAGGGGCCTTCACCTGCATCATCAGATCGTCGTTCCACTTGCCTTCGACCTTGAAGTGCGCGGTGGCGCCGAGGTCGGCGGCCTCGATCAGATTGTGCGTGACGTAGGCGTAGATGCCGGGCTGCTGGAACTTGTACAGTGCAGCTCCCGCCGAGCCGCCGCGGATGAACCAGGTCTCGAGCCCGACTTCGGGTGCATTACCGAACTTGCCGGTCTCCCAGACGTAGTCGCCATGGCCGCCGATCAGATGCGGGCGGCTGTCGCGGTTGGCCTGCGAATGCACCATCAGAACGTTCTCGCCGACCTTGGCAGTCAGTGCGTTCTTGCCGGTGAGCGCGCCGACCTTGCCGTTGAACACGACGTGGGTGGGAGTCAGCTTTTTCATCACCTCTTCGGTGTCGGTGAAGGCTTCACCCGGCGAGTCGTAGGACTTGAAGTTGCCCTTCTCGTCGCGCGGCACGTACATGTCCTGCTCGCCGATGTAGTAGACCTTGTCGTACTTCAGAGCGTGGCCCTTGCCATCGTTCAGTCCGTCGCGCGGCAGCACCATCACGGCGCCGTTCATGCCGGAGACGACGTGCCAGGGGATCATCGGGCCGCCCGGAGCGCAATGGTAGACGAACACGCCGGTCTTGGTTGCCTTCCAGCGCAGCACGACCTGCTCGCCGGGATTGACCAGAGTGAGCGCGCCGCCACCGAGCGCGCCGGTCGCGGAATGGAAGTCGATGTTGTGCGGCATGGTGTTGGTCGCGGGATTGACCAGCGTCGTTTCGACGTAGTCGCCCTCGTGCACGACCATCAGCGGGCCCGGCATCGAACCGTTGAAGGTCATCGCCTGGAAGGTGGTGCCCTTCTCGTCGATGACGACCTTCTTCTCCTCGATCGTGAGCCTGAACTCGATGATCTTGGGGCCTTGCTTGGTCGCCTGCTCGTGCGCGTGCACGAAGGGCGGAGCGACCAGCTCTACCTTTTGGCGCGGCAGCTTGAGATCATCGGCCGCGAAGGCGGGGGTCGCCAGCATCAGCGCGGTCGCGGCGGCGCTGATCAATGCGGCTCTGCGGGTGAACATCGGAAGCATCCTTCATCTGGAAAGGTTTTTGATGACGGATGCAGTGTGCGCCGATCGTGGCAAGAGTGTTTGCGCTGCGACAAGGTTTTGCCGGATTCGTCTCCGCAACAGTACTTAGGTGTCTCAACGGAGCAGGATCGGTGACACCACGTTAACCGCATCCGACGGATTGATGCGGATGTCGAGGCCGAGCGACCAGCGGCCGGACAGCGGTGCCGACATTCTGACTCGCCACTGATCGTTGCCGACGCGTTCGGCGTTCGCGGTGATCGGCGCGACGCCGTGCTCGGGGTTGCCGAGCGTGACAGCAACCGCGTCGGCGCTCAGCGGCAACTCATTCGCATCTTCAAGCTGGATTGCGATTTCGACCGGACCGGCGCGCCCGGGCGAGACCGTGACGTTGGCCATGGCCTTTTCAGCATGGAGATGCGTGAAGAAGCTCTCGTCAGCTTCGGTCGTCGACGCGGGTGGGGCCGCCGCAGCCTGCTCCACGCGATGTGCAGGCTCTGCGGCCGCCGTTGTCTTCGTGCTTTCGGGAGCCTGTGCGCCGATGGCCTGCACGTCCAGCGTCACTTTCACTGCGCCGGCGTGCTCGAACGACAGCGTCACGGGCATCTGGTCGCCGGCATGGAGCGGCACATCGAGACCGATGAACATCAGGTGTCCGCCGCCGGGTGCAAGCGTCACGATTTGTCCGGGTGCGATGACAAGCCCCTTGTCGAGCGGGCGCATGGTCATGACACCGTCGTTGACGGTCATTTCATGGATCTCGGTTCGAAGCGCATGGGCGGCCGATGCGGCCTGCAGCCGCTCCGGCGCGCGGCCCCTGTTCTCGATCGTCAGATAGCCGCCGGCGACCCTGGCTCCGCCGGGCGTCGCCCGGCTCCAGGCCCTGGTGATGACGAGATCGCCGCTGGTCGTGTCGGCCGCAAAGGCCGGCGCCCCGACAATGCATGCCAGCACGACCGCGCCGGCGAATGCGCGCTTGGATGAGATCATGGTCGAGGCCTTCGCGAAGACGTGACTAAAATAGATGTGTGGCAAGCCAGACCGTTGCCCAGATCGCCAGCGACAGCACGGCGAAGACGGCGATGGCCGCGGCCAGAGCGCGCACGGTGCCGGCCGGGGCCGGTGCGACCGGGGCCGGCCGAAAGTCGTCGAAACGCGGGATATGGCCGCGGACGTCGAGCAAGGAAAGAATCAGTTCGAGTGCGAGAAGCCTCATGGGCAAACGCTCCGGATGGCGTGCGAATTGCCATGATCATGGCCCCGAACCCGCCGCTGCGCTTTGCGCGAGCGCAATGTCTGCTGCACCCCCGGCCGACTTTGCGCGAGCGCAAGGTCGCCTCCGCGGATCCGGGTTATTGGAGTGCATTCCGTGATTTGCCGTGATGTCTGCGCACGGCGGAAATTTACGAATGGGTAAGACATGAGAGCTGATCTAGCGGCGAGCTACGGCGAAGAACGATTGCCACGCTACACGAGCTATCCGACCGCGCCGCATTTTTCGACGGCGGTCGGACCGGACGCCTACGCCAGTTGGCTGGCGGAGCTGCCGGCGGGCGCCAGCGCGTCACTCTATCTCCACGTGCCGTTCTGCCGCGAGATGTGCTGGTATTGCGGCTGCCATACCCAGATCGTCCGCCGCGACGAGCTCATCGCCGGCTACCAGCGGACGCTGCGCAACGAGATCGAGCAGGTCGCCGCAACCATTGGCCGCCGCATCAAGGTGGAGCACATCCATTTCGGCGGCGGCACGCCGACGATCATGCAGCCGGAAGCTTTCGCCGAGTTGATGGCGACGATGCGCCAGAAGTTCTTCGTGCTACCCTCGGCCGAGATCGCGGTCGAGATCGATCCCCGCACATTGACCGCCGACATGGTCGATGCCATGCGGCTCTCCGGCGTCAACCGTGCGAGCCTTGGCGTGCAGAGCTTCGATCCCGTGGTGCAGCGGGCGATCAACCGCGTGCAGAGCTTCGAGCAGACGGCTTCCGTGGTCGACATGCTCCGGCGCGCCGGCATCGAGGGACTCAATTTCGATTTGATCTACGGGCTGCCGCACCAGACCGTCGCGTCCTGTCTGGATACGGTCCGGCGCAGCCTCACGCTCGCGCCCGACCGCTTCTCCGTGTTCGGGTACGCTCACGTGCCCAGCTTCAAGAAGCACCAGCAGATGATCAACGAGGCCGTGTTGCCGGACGGACTCGCGCGCCACGACCAGGCTTGCGCGATCGCGAATGCATTGAAGGAGGCCGGTTACGTGCAGATCGGGCTCGATCATTTCGCGCGACCCGACGATTCCATGGCAGTGGCCTTCGAGGAACGGACGCTGCGGCGCAATTTTCAGGGCTACACCACTGACAAGAGCGAAGTCCTGCTCGGTTTCGGCGCGAGCGCGATTGGGCATTTGCCGCAGGGTTACGTCCAGAACGAGGTGCAGATCGGCGCCTATGCGCAAAGCATCGCCGCCGGCCGTCTCGCCACCGCCAAGGGCTATGGGCTCACCGACGACGACCGGCTGCGCGCCGACATCATCGAACGCATCATGTGCGAGTTCAGCGCCGATCTCGGCGACATCTGCGCGCGCCATGGCGCGGAGGCGGGGGCGATGCTGAATTCGGCGGCGCGTCTGAAGCCGCTGATCTCCGACGGCATCGTGAGGCTGGATGGCAACCGCCTCGCAGTCGCAAAGGATTCGCGCTTCCTGGTCCGCAGCGTCGCGGCCGCGTTCGACGCGCATCTCAATCCGGCGAAGCAGCTGCACAGCCGGGCTGTGTAAGGTCTCTCCTCCTGTCATTCCGGGGCGCGCCCTTTGGCGCGAACCCGGAATCCATTTCTCCACGTCACCTGCTGCGCGATGGATTCTGAGATGCGCAATTGCGCATCATAGTTCGCGCTTCGCGCGCCCCGGAATGACAAGCCAGCTTGCGCTTCGACAAGGAGCCTTCGATCCATTCTGCTATCGTCGTTGCGGAACGGAGTTGTCCATGTCTTTTGGATCCGACGATCTGGTCGATGACATCATGCGTACCGCGCCGCACACGATCCGCGTGTTTCTGGCCTTCAGGATGGCTTGTGTCGGTTGCCCGATCGCAACCTTCCACACGGTGGATGATGCCTGCCGCGAGCATGGCATCGACCGCGAGAAATTCCTCGCCGCGTTGTGCGATTGCGTGCCGGCGTGAAGCGGTCCGGAATTCACGCGGGCGCGCGCGGATTCCCGGGTGAGGGACGCTTTCGCCGTAAGCGGAAGCGCCCCTCACCCCTATCTCGATCCCTGTCTTAATCCCTATCTTGGGCGGAGACGTCCCGGCGGCTGTCACGCCGCGCCGCTGTCGGCGCTTCGCTCCGCCAACACGACGATCCTGTGCGGGTCGCGCAGGATGATGCGCTGACGGCCGCTCTCGACGAGGCCTTGGCTCTCCCAGCCGCTCAGGATGCGGCTGACGGTGTGCAGCGTGGTGCCGGTCATCTGGGCGATGTCCTGGCGGCTGATCGGGAAGTCGATCTCGATGCCGTGGTCGAGCTTCTTGCCGGACTGCTTGGCGAGGCGCAGCAGCGCATGGGCGACGCGCTGCTCGACCTGCTGGGTCGACATTTCCAGGATGCGGGTGTGGCTTTCCTGGAGGCGCTTGCCGACGGTCTGGAGCGTGTTGGCCGCCAGCGAGGGAAATCGCTCGACCAGCCGCGGCCAGGCCGAGGTTGGCCAGATCAGCACCACGCTGTCATCGACCGCGATCGCGGTCGCCGGATACTGCACGGCTCCGATCGCCATGGCGAGCCCGAACGTTTCGCCGGGCGCGACGTAGCGTACCACGATCTGCTCGCCGGTCGGCGTGGTCTTGGCCGCGCGGACATGGCCGTGCAGCAGCAGGAAGAAGGACTGCGCATCCGCCCCCTGCTCGAAAATGGCACTGTTCTTGGGATAGCGCGCCGAACGGGCCTCACGCAGGATCTCATCCAGAGCTTCCGGCGTGACCCCGGCAAACAGCGGCAAATGCGCAATCAGCGATGTGTCGACCTTGGCCATTCTGCCTCCTTGGCATCAGGGAGTGTGATGGCACCTGCAATCGTTCGATAGTTTGCGATAGCGCAAAACGGGACGGCTGAGTGGCAGTATTTTTCCAGATAACGGACTGAAATTTATTGGAGTTGACCCCATGGCTGGCGCCCGATCCCGCAACTTTGAGGGCTGGCCGCTGTTTGCGAACAGTTTTCGGCCCTTTTTCCTGCTCGCCGCGATCCAGGCGGGGCTATCGATTCTGGCCTGGCTGCCGATGTTCTACGGCGAATTGTCGGTGAGTTCCGCGTTCGCGCCGCGCGACTGGCACGTCCACGAGATGCTCTACGGCTTCCTGCCGGCGGTGATCACCGGGTTCCTGTTCACGGCCATCCCGAACTGGACCGGGCGGCTGCCGATCCAAGGCACCTCGCTGGGGGCGTTAGTGATGGTCTGGCTTGCCGGACGTATCGCGGTGACGTTGTCGGCCGATACCGGCTGGGCGTTTGCGCTTCTCGTCGATGCCGCCTTCCTGGCGCTGGTGGTCGCTGCCGCGGCGCGCGAGATCATCGCGGGCGGCAACTGGCGCAACCTGCCCGTGGTGGCGATGGTGTCCGTTCTGCTCGCCGGCAATGTCGCTTTTCATCTCGAGGCGCACTACCAGGGCGCGGCCGATGTCAGCATCCGCGTCGGCATCGGTGTGGTCATGCTGCTGATCTCGCTGATCGGAGGCCGCATCATTCCGAGCTTCACCCGCAACTGGCTGGGCAA